>JBLIBC010000087.1:0-10046 GCA_047632015.1 Glaciecola sp. | reverse complement strand
TCCTTAGGGTAAAGTTCGGTATTCTTGACTACAAAAGTCAAGTGAAAAATATCACAAAAGCATATTACAAATTATTAGCCAGCCCCAATGGTGGTGGCAGTAAAATTAAAAAGGTGGAAAAAGAACTTACCCTACTTAAACTAAAGGGAAGTGAATTTCAACGCTTATCAGCCTTGTTGTTAACCGTACGTGGTGAATATGCAAATTACAAAAACCAATATGAGGAACAGTATAAAGAATTGCAGAGAGAAAAAAAATACACAAATATAGTGGTAAATGGATACAGAAGCGATAAAAAGGTTTATCCTATTAGGTGGTTAATTATCTCCTTATCAGTAATTTCTTCCATGCTATTATCCTTTGGATTAATATCTTTTATGGACAGGATAAATAGGATAGAGACAAGTGCTTAATCAAAGTAAAAAAATATGGTTTCTGGCTTTGAGCCTTATCTTTATCATTTTGAATGGCTACTTTGTCATTCAAGAGAAATTTGAATTTCTATTTCTACCTTTTTTATTACTGATTATATATCTAGCGTTGTTCAAGATGGACACCCTCATAAAAATCGTTGTATTTTTAACGCCACTATCAGTAAGTCTTAGTGAAATAAAAGGAGGTAGTGCTATTGATATGGCCCTACCTACAGAGCCGATACTATTTGGCTTGATGCTAATCTTCATTATCAAATTGTTTAAAGACGGAAAATTTGATTCTAAATTAATTAGACACCCTGTTACAATTGCGATACTAATTAACCTTGGATGGGTTGCTTTTACTTGTATACCCAGTGTCCACCCTATCATATCAGTAAAATTTCTCCTTGGAAGAATTTGGTTTTTAGTTGGATTCTACTTTATTATTTCTCAATTATTCAAAAACAAAAAAAACATCGCCCAATTTTTTTGGCTTTACATAGGAGGGTTTGCTTTAGTGATTGCCTATACTATAGCTATGCATTCAACTAATGGTTTTGACCAAGAATCTGCAAATTGGATTATGGGTCCCTTTTTCAATGACCATACATCTTACGGTGCTGCAATAGTTTTTTTGATGCCATTTTTGGTCTTTAAACTTTTCGATAAGCAAATTCTTGGAACTCGAAAACTATTAGTTTTACTGTTACTTGGATACTTTGTCCTGGCGTTAATATTGTCATACACAAGAGCTGCTTGGGTAAGTGTATTAGGGTCTTTTCTTGTTTTCTTAGTACTGAAGTTTAAAATTAAATGGTGGGTGATCACCATGGGTGTAGTGTTTTCTGCAGTGGTATTAATTGGACTTTGGAGTCAAATAAATGCTACCATGGAAGGAAACAAGCAAGATTCATCTAGTAATTTGAAAGAGCATGTTTCATCCATTTCCAACGTTACTTCAGACGCATCAAACCTTGAAAGGTTAAATCGTTGGAGCTCAGCATATGAAATGTTCAAAAAGCGTCCAATTTTCGGCTGGGGTCCTGGTGTTTATGCATTTGAATATGCACCGTTTCAAAAAAGCAAGGACAAAACTATTATAAGCACCAACACAGGAGATGGTGGGAACGCTCACAGCGAATATTTAGGACCTTTGGCAGAATCAGGAATTATAGGTTCACTGAGCTTTCTACTAGTCCTTTTAAGTATTATTTACACAGCTGTAAAAGTGTACAAAAAGCCCACTTTAAGTCAGAACATGAAAACCCTTGTGCTCGTATCCTTTCTAGGTCTTGTTTCATACTTCATTCATGGAGTATTGAATAATTTCCTAGATACCGATAAAATTTCCTGCTTATTTTGGGGGATGACAGCTATAATAGTAGTTGTAGACGTATATCATTCTGACGAAAGTAAGACATCAGAAACTAAAATTTCTTAGTCTGCACTTACCTCCTGTTCCTTTTCACCACTTGTCTCCGAAACAATTGCCTCATCAATGTATGGGAACACGTCAATGACATTCGTTTTTGATGCACTAGCAATTTCCCATTCTACAATTGAACCCTCCATTCTCACCTCAGTTTTTTCTATGGCATCTTTAATGCTATCTGCTTGAACTAAATAATTTTCACTGATTTTCTTCTCCTTCCCACTGTCTGAATCAACAGAGACATACGTGACTTTCAACTTAAAAAAGAAGTCTTTGCTTTCATCAATAACAATGTCGTTTATGTTTGATTTAGCACAAGTAGCCAAATTATATTCAGGAATATACTCTTCAAGAATGCCTTGCAAACGAGCTTCCGCCTCCGTGAAACTCAAAGCGTTAAGCATATACTGCTCACTCTTTTTAAATATTGTACCGTTCTCAGCTTGCTTTAAATAATTTATCTTACTACTAAACCACGTATTCATCTTTCTATTCTTTCTGATTAATTAATATTATTCTAAAATGGTAAATCGTTACCATCTCCTGTAAACTCGTTCATTCTTGAACCTCTAATCATAGTTTGAGGTTCTTCATCTGCTCCCGTAGTTGGCTCAGCCGAAAAGGAATTTAATTCCCCTGCATGTAAATCAACAAACTTGGCTTGTTCAGCAACAAATCTTAATTGTATGTTATCCAAGGCTCCATTTCTGTGCTTTGCTACAATAATTTCTGTGATACCAGCCAATGAATTCCCATCTTCATCTACAGTAATGTCATAGTAATCTGGTCGGTATATAAACATTACCATATCCGCATCCTGCTCAATCGCACCAGATTCCCTTAAATCTGACAGCATTGGGCGCTTATCACCTCCTCTTGTTTCCACAGCTCTACTCAATTGAGACAATGCAATTACTGGGATTTGTAATTCTTTAGCTAAAACTTTTAATGACCTTGAAATTATACTGATCTCCTCTTGTCTGTTTCCTCCATCTTTTCCTCCCGCATGCATCAATTGTAAATAATCAATTACGATCATTTGAATATCGTGCTGTGCTTTTAGTCTTCTAGCTTTCGCTCTCAGCTCAAATACTGATAAACCTGGAGTATCATCAATAAACAATGGAGCTTCAGTCAAAGCGGAAACCTTAGCATTTAACTGCTCCCATTCATGTTGTGCTAAATTTCCCTTTTTCAGTTTGTCAGAGTTCAATCCTGTCTCAGATGCCACTAACCTCATTACCATTTGTAATGATGACATTTCCAATGAAAAGATTGCTATTGGTAATCCTTGATCAACAGCAATGTTCCTAGCCATGGACAAAACAAAAGCCGTTTTTCCCATCCCTGGTCTTGCAGCTAATATTAATAATTCACTTGCCTGCCATCCAGAAGTTAGTTTGTCTAGTTCAGCAAATCCTGAAGGTACACCATTGACTCCGTCACCTTTTTCTCCCGCTTTTTTAATTTGTTCTTTTGCTTGCTGAACCAATGTCGGCATAGCATCAAAACTTTTTCTGATGTTACCTTGAGCAACTGAAAATAAATCCTGCTCTGCTTTATCTAGTAAATCAAATACATCAGATGTTTCATCGTATGCATCCGTAATGGTTTCCGTGGAAATCCTTATTAATTCTCTTTGAATGTATTTTTGTGATATGATCCGAGCATGGAACTCAATATTAGCTGCTGAAGCCACATTGTTTGTGAGTTTACTTATATAATAAGCTCCTCCAACAGCCTCCAATTCGGCATTTAATTTCAATTGGTTTTTTACCGTCAATAAATCTACTGGTTCACTTTTTTGAAAAAGTTCTTGGATTGCCTGATAAATTTTTTGGTGACTTTCCTTGTAAAAGCTTTCTGGCTGCAATATGTCAATCACAGTCGTTAAAGCATCTCTTTCAATCATCAAAGCGCCAAGTACAGACTCCTCAAGATCCAAAACCTGAGGTGGTAATTTACCGTACTCCTTCGCGATTTTCTCGTGATCAATCACAGGCTTTTTCTTAGCCTTTTTTACTCCTGAATTCTCAAAATCGGACATTTATCAAAGGTAGGAAATTATCCCTCTCAACGCTCGATTTTGTGTAACTATAATTTATACTTATTCTCTTCAATTAGCATTTTAGCAATACTCCTCCTGGCTTTAATAGCATTAAAGGGTGTAGTTTTAGTGAAGCGTTTAATCCCCATAAACATCATCCTAGCCTCATCTCCTTCTGCAAAACCATTCAAGGCATTTTTCCCTGCCACATTAATTTTATCAGCCGCATCATTAATGTAAACTCGAACGGCTTCAATTTGCGGTTGACAATTTTCTTCACCGTTTTTGTCAATCAATTTCTTGACTCTCAAGTATGCCGATTCACCTGCGTATAAGTGAATTATCATGTCCGAAATATTCATTACAACCTCCTGCTCATCACCCAACTTCATCATTAATTTTTGTACAGCCCCTCCTGCAACCATCAAAACCGCTTTTTTGAAATTCTTTAAGTAGCCAAGTTCTGCAACTAAAGTACCTTGGTCACCATCGCCAAAACTTGGGATACCCATTAACTCTTTAGCAACAGCTTGTGCTGGCCCCATTAAATCAAGTTGACCTTTCATGGCTTTTTTAATCAGCATATCTACAATTAACATTCTGTTGATTTCATTAGTTCCCTCAAAAATCCTATTTATCCTTGAATCCCTATATGATCGCTCCATTGGAGCATCCGCGGAATATCCCATTCCTCCATAAATTTGCACCCCTTCATCAACAACATAATCCAACACCTCTGATCCTAGTACTTTTAATATTGCTGCTTCTACCGCATATTCCTCTACTCCTTTTAATTTTGCTTGCTCAGCTACCATTCCTCCTTTCAATAAATCATCCGTCGCATCGTCAATTAACTGCCCCGCTCTATATAGCGAGCTTTCAAGTACAAAAGTCTGAATCGATTGTTCGGCAATTTTATGTTGGATTGCTCCAAAACTAGCAATTGCTTTTCCAAACTGAATCCTTTCATTGGCATAATTGATAGCTGTAGATGTAACCGATTTACAAGCTCCTAACGCAGCTGCGGCTAACTTTATACGCCCAATATTAAGAATATTTAATGCTATTTTAAACCCTCCTTCTCTTTCGCCTAAAAGATTTTCTGTAGGTACTTTTACATCGTTAAAAAACACTTGACGAGTAGACGATCCTTTAATTCCCATTTTATGTTCTTCAGGATTCAAGCTAATTCCTCCAAAATCCTTCTCGACAATAAAAGCACTTAAGTTTTTGTCGTCCTCAATTTTTGCAAAAACAATAAAAACATCAGCAAACCCGCCGTTGGTAATCCACATTTTTTGACCGTTAAGTAAGTAATGTGTCCCGTCTGCTGATGGCATAGCTTTAGTCTTACCAGAATTTGCATCTGAACCTGAACCTGGTTCAGTTAAACAATAACAAGCTTTTTTGACACCGCTTCCCAAGTCTGGCAAATACTTAGTTTTTTGCGCATTTGTTCCATAATACATGATTGGTAATGTCCCAATACCGGTGTGCGCAGAAAACGCTACTGCAAAACTATGACCCGATCCCAACACCTCATTAATCAAAGTAGATTCATTAAATCCTTTTCCAAACCCTTGATGTTCTTCCGGAATTGAAACAGCCAACAAACCCAACTCACCGGCTTTTTCAAGTAAGCTAGGCATCAATCCTTCTTCCAAGGCATCAATCCTATCTAAATTCGGTAAAACTTCACTTTCCAAAAAATCCCGACAAGTATCGGCCATCATTTTTTGCTCTTCGCTCCATTCTTCAACAATGAACATGTCATTGAAATCAGATTCTTTTATTAAAAACTCTCCTCCTTTAATTCTATTGTTTTCGCTCATAATCTTGACGTTGTATTGTTGGTAATAAGTAGTTTTATTTCAATAATTCATATATTCCCGCAGCCCCTTGACCAGTGCCCACACACATGGTAACCATTCCATATTTCTTATCTCTTTTTCTTAGCTCGTTAAAAATTTGAACCGATAATTTTGCTCCCGTACAACCTAGCGGATGCCCCAAAGCAATCGCCCCTCCATTTACATTAACTATATCAGTATCCAAACCTAATTCATTTATTACGGCGACACTTTGTGAAGCGAAAGCTTCATTAAGTTCAATTAAATCAATGTCATTTAATTTTAAACCTGCTTTTTCCAAAGCTCCTGGCACAGCGTATACTGGACCTACACCCATCACTTTTGGCTCTAATGCTGCTACATGATAACTGACTAAACGAGCAATAGGTTCCAAGTTTAATTCTTTCACCATTTTTTCACTCATCACCATTACAAATGCTGCACCGTCCGATGTTTGTGAAGAGTTCCCTGCTGTTACTGAACCTCCGGCAGCAAATACAGGGCGCAATTTTGAAAGCGCACCCAAATTAGTTCCTTTTCTTGGCCCTTCGTCAGTATCAACAATATTTTCTCTTTCCTGCCTTTTCTCGTTTTTGTCAAGGAAAATTTCTTTTACAGTAATGGGTACGATGTCCTCTTTGAATCGACCCTCCTCAATAGCGTGCAATGCTCTATTATGTGATTCCATACTGAATTCATCTTGAGCTTCTCTGCTTACTTTATAAACCTTAGCCACCTCCTCAGCAGTCAGTCCCATACCCCAATACCAATCTGGATTATTTTTAGCGACCTCATAATTAGGAATTACTTTCCATCCTCCAAATGGAATAGGTGACATGGTTTCTACCCCTCCTGCAATAATGCAATCGGCCATTCCAGCTTTAATTTTAGCGGTTGCCATAGCAATGGTTTCCAATCCCGAGGAACAATACCTGTTCACTGTTACTCCTGGTACTTTTACCGTATCAAGTCCCATCAAAGAAATCATTCTTCCAATATTAAGGCCTTGTTCAGCCTCAGGTGTAGCATTTCCAACTATAACATCGTCAATCCTACTGTGATCTAAATTTGGAATGCTTCCCACTAAATGTTTTACTACTTGGGCTCCCAAATCATCAGCTCGCATAAAACGAAACCCTCCTCTTTTTGATTTTCCCACTGCTGATCTGTATCCTGCTACTATATATGCTTCCATTGTAATCTTGTTTTCTTAGTTAATAAATCTTCGCCCCGCTCAACAGCTAGTTTAGTTCCTTAATGGCTTACCAGTAGTCAACAAACTTTGAATTCGCTCCAATGTTTTTCTTTCTCCACAAAGAGACATAAAGGCCTCTCGTTCCAAGTTCAATAAGTACTGCTCTGAAACTTTTGTTTTTGCACTTAAATCACCACCGCAAAGCACATGACCCAGTTTTTCAGAAATTAATTTGTCATGTTCGCTGATGTATTTTCCGCTATACATAGTATAAGCTCCAGCATACACCATTCCCAAACCGTCACGTCCAAGTACTCGAATATCATTCCGTTGCACTGGTCTTGTATATCCTGCTTCAAATAATTTTAACGCTTCTTTTTTAGCCTCGCTGATCAACCTGTTTTGATTTAAAACAAATTTGTCTCGCCCTTTCACATAGTACCCCAACTCAAAAGCTTCAGCTGCCGAGGTTGATACCTTGGCCATTCCAATGGTTAAAAATGCATTTTTCAAACCCGGAAGTTCAATGTCTCCGTCAAAAGTGGCATCGGAAAGTCTTAACGCAAACTCTTTACTTCCTCCACCTCCGGGAATTACACCAGCTCCAACCTCAACTAATCCTGTGTAGGTTTCAGCTGACGCCACTACTTTATCAGCGTGCAATGCAATTTCACAACCTCCTCCTAAAGCCATGGCATGAGGAGCAACTACTACAGGAATGTCAGAATAACGAATCCTCATCATTGTATTTTGAAAAGACCTTATTGCAAAATCTACCTCATCCCATTCTTGCTCCACAGCATACATGAATAAAATTCCCAAGTTAGCTCCAACTGAAAAATTTGTACCCTGATTTGACACAACCACCCCTTTCCATCCTTCTTGTTCTGCTATATCAATTCCCTTGTTAATACCTTGAAGTACTTCACCTCCCATGGTATTCATTTTACTATGAAATTCAATGTTTAGAATACCATCACCAATATCAAATACGGAACAACCTGAATTACTCCAAACTACTTTAGATTTCCTTAAGTTGTCAAGAATAATGAAATTATCAGCTCCTGGAATTACGACATATGATTTTGATGTCACATCATAATAATGCTTCACTCCATTTTCCACTTTGTAAAACCTTTCTATTCCATCAGTTAGCATGTCAATTACCCAACTTGCAACCTTAATTCCGGATGCCTTCATCATTTCCACTGATTGCTTTAACCCCACTGCATCCCATAATTCAAAGGGACCTAATTCCCAACCAAAACCAGCATTCATGGCTTGATCAACACGGAACAATTCATCTGATATTTCAGGAATTCTGTTCGAAACGTAAGCAAACAGTTGTGTTAGTGTTGACCTATAAAATTCCCCAGCTTTATCCTTCCCGCTTACTAATATTTTAATTCTTTTTTTAAGTACATCCTCGTTCTTAGCAAGTTCTAATGTGGCAAATTTAACGCTCTTCTTTTCCTCGTACTCCAAGGTTTTCAAGTTTAAGGCAAAAATTGTTTTCTTTTCCTTTTTGTAAAACCCTTGTTTTGATTTTGAACCCAACCAACCATTTTCCACCATCTTATTGATGAATGTCGGAATAGCAAATTCGGCATTAGCTTCATCATCCTTACAATTTTGCTGAACACCATTTGCTACTTTTACTAAAGTATCCAGTCCAACCACATCACATGTTCTAAAAGTGGCCGATTTCGGGCGACCCAAAACTGGCCCCGTTAGTTTATCCACCTCTTCCACAGTTAAATCCATTTTATCAACTGTATGGAATAAGTTCATGATAGAGTAAACACCTATTCTATTGGCTATAAAAGCTGGGGTGTCTTTACAAAGCACTGTTGTTTTTCCTAAAAACAAATCACCATACGACATCATGAAATCAATCACCTCCTGACTTGTTTTAGGAGTGGGAATTACTTCCAACAATTTTAAATACCTAGGCGGGTTAAAAAAGTGGGTTCCACAAAAATGTGTTTGAAAATCTTCAGAGCGTCCATCCAACATCATCTGAATAGGGATTCCTGAAGTATTAGAGCTAATCAGCGTGCCGGGTTTTCTGTATTTTTCAACTTGTTCGAATACCTTCTTTTTAATGTCTAAATTCTCCACTACGACTTCAATCGTCCAATCACAATCAGCAATTTTAGACATGTCATCAGTAAAATTCCCTGTGGTTATGTACTTACTGTCCGATTTGATATAAAGAGGTGAAGGGTTTGATTTAATGCAAAACGTCAAGGCATCGCTTACGATTCTGTTCCTAAATACTGGATGGTTTTCGTCTAAACCTTTAGCTTGTTCTTTCTCGTTCAGTTCTTTTGGCACAATATCAAGCAATAACACTTGTACTCCGATGTTCGCAAAGTGACAAGCAATTCTTGAACCCATCACACCTGATCCTAATATGGCAACTTTATTAATTTTTCTTCCCATGAATTTCAATTCTTTAATGTTTTCTTACTCACCGTAAATTTTGACAAACAAATCAGCACATTTCTCTATAATCACTTTCCTTTTCAACTTCATTGTTGGTGTCAACTCTCCATCTTCCACACACCACTCTTTGTCAAGCAATTCAAACTTTTTAATCTGTTCTACTTTTCCGAAATTCTCATTTAGTTCCTCAATTTCAGAAGCAATTTTCTTTTTAACTTCAGGCATGCAAATAATTTCAGCGTTTGTACCACACGAATAACCTTTATGTACACACCATGATTTTACATGTGGGAAATTTGGAACCACCAGTGCTGCTGGATGCTTTCTAGCTTCCCCAATTACCATGATTTGCTCTATAAACAATGATTCCTTCATTTTATTTTCCATTGGTTGTGGAGCCACATATTTCCCGCCAGAAGTTTTAAATATTTCCTTTTTCCTGTCTGTGATTTTTAAATAATCACCATCGAATATCCCAATGTCACCAGTATGAAACCACTCATCGGTCATCACTTCAGCGGTTTTCTCAGGGTTGTTGTAGTACCCCATCATCACGTTTGGTCCTTTTACCAATATCTCTCCGTCTTCAGCAATTTTAACAGTCACATCATTAATTACTTTACCTATTGTTCCAAATTTGGTGCCTCCTGGGAGCATA
>JBLIBC010000086.1:0-10072 GCA_047632015.1 Glaciecola sp. | reverse complement strand
TGTTAAAATCTCAGATTCATCTGGAAGAAACATGTTGACGAAAAATTTGCCAAACAAAGAAAGTCGTCAAATTTCAATTGACGTCAGTTCTTATCCAAAAGGGATTTACGTACTAAGTGCAGTTTCACTTCGGGGGACGGGCTACAAGACTTTTGTAGTGAGATAGTGTTGGTTATCAATAAGTTGTATCTTTAAAAGGTGTTAAAAAGTCGTGAGAAGATCAATCTCACGACTTTTTTAATGCGTATTAAATCAGTATTTTACACACCGTTTTACGAATTATTTGAGGTGAATAATAATTTTCAAACCAACTCATGTTTGAATGTTGTCATTTGGTGTAACTATTCCTTCTTAAGTTTGTTCTACAAGCACTTAACTTAACTTACATGAAACACTTAAAGATTATTATAGCCATTTTAGGTCTAGTTTGGACCGTTTCGGCCCAATCTCAAATTACAATTAATTTTTGTCCTGTATCAAAAACACAAGCGTTACCAAAAGGGTTCAATGCTACCATTGAGATAACTAACAATACAGGGATAGAACTTGATTTTGCTAACAATGATTTCACGATGGAATGGCCAAGTTTAATATCATTACCTTGGCCATTTTCTGATGGTGTTCAAACGGGAGTTAGCTGGGATTTTAAACTTAATTTAGACTGGCCAGGAACAATCCCTAATGGAGCAACGAAACAGTTGTCTGTTGGTAATTCGATATATTCAGGGGTTCTTCAGTTTCCTACCGATGGAACATATACCGAAGGAGGAACTACATATACGGTTACAGTTAATCACTGTAATAAAACAGACGCTTTCGAATTGTATAATGCTACAGTGGAATTCAACAGAGATTGTTTTATTTCATCGCCAACATCAAACATGTGCTTGGGTGAAGGGGCTAGTGAAATTTGGAGAGGTGAAGGTGTTTTTGATGCAATGATACCGACGGACAGGCCTAGCTGGGCTATTGGAACAATGGTTGCGCACAGGCTGTTTACTAACATGGCTGGTGTCGAAATGTTGTCGCCAAACTTTTGGACTGCCACAGCTTTGAATGAATCAAGGATGCAGTGTGACCCGACCATAGTTCCAAATGTAAATAACCATTGGCCAATTAATTCTATGCCTACTACTGGTACTGGTGTTTCCAACGTAACAAACAACTGTTTTCAAGTGCTAAATATTGGTTATTCTCAAATAGAGGATAATCAACCAGATTTATTTGCTCAAACTAATCAATACGGAACGGCTAGTTATAATAACGTAGTTGATGGAGGGAATTATGAAACTGGGTTAATTGCCGTGGCGTATTATCATTACCAAGATATCCAATACTGGAATCAAATATTTTGTTGGAATGCGCAAAAATTCCATAAAGACGCCGTGGATCCTTATGCAGCAGAGAAAGTTTTTTATCATGCTTATCACGATGGTCCTAATGCTGGTATTTCTTTGCTTACCGACATTAACAACAATTATAACGCTGCGATGGCTGCCACAAACATGAATACTGTAATAACGACAGGAGGAACATGGAGCGCGTTACAAGCTGGAGGAAACAGCCAAAAGGTTGGGAATCTTACTTCAATGCTAGACGGTGGTGCACATACACCATACCCTTACTCTAAAGATGATGAAACCACTGAGTTTTACGGTTGTTATGAAAAAGCTATTAAGTGGACTGATATTACATTTTATTTTGATAGAGTTAAAATATTGTACCCTCAGTTGATGGATGCTCCAGTTCAAGCTGCCATTAAGGCGGTATTCGACGGGTTAAATGGTGGTGGCGATGTGATGTTTACGAACCTTGGTCCAGTGATCGATGAAATTGTAATTCAAATGGGGGGCCATGATCCATCATCCTATCTTGCAACGCAATTTAGTGCGTCAAAAGTTTGTCCGGGTAATCCATTGGGCGTTTCCTTGAGAACCAACGATACTTTATGTCCAGGAGAGTCAGGGTTTTTGCAAGTGTGGTTAGCAGGTGATCCAAATTTTAGAGTAGACATTAGATTTCCTGATGGGTCAACGAATTCATATACAGGGATTTCTTCTTCACCTTATAATATTGCAATAACGCAACCAGGAGACTATGAAGTTGTTTATTTTGAGGACGATGATGAGGTTGGAGACATCAATTGTAATTTCGCCAAAATTACCGTTGAGAGTAAGAATGGAAGTGTCGTAGGATGGGATAAAACAAACTTAGACGCAATAAAAAATTGTGCAAACGGTGACTTAATTGTGACCAAGGCAGGTGATGAACAAGTCACTATTTCATACACTAAAGACGGTGCAGTCCAAACCGATATTGTAATGACAGCCATTGAAACTACAAAAACAATCGCCTCAACTGTTGTTGGTGGCACTTATATTATTACAACCATTTCTCCCAATAGTTGTGGGGTTCCAATTAATGATACGCTTACATTTTGTGATGATGCTTGTACCAAACCACCTTACACTATATTGACGCCTGATACTTCAATTTGTGCAGGAGACACAGCTCAGGTACGGATTAGTTTTACAGGTACTCAACCTTATACTTTGTATTTTACCCCAACAGGTTTACCACAAGTAACAGTAGCTGGTATTACCACTGATTTTTATAATATTCCGGTAAGTATTGGGGGAACAGTAACCATTGATTCTTTAAAGGATAATACTTGTACCAATGATGCTGCTAAGTCATTAACCATTACACTTAATGCGCTACCAATTGTGGGCTTAGGAGCAGATCCAAATTTTTGTGCGGACGACAGTGTCACCTTTGATGCCGGCAATTCAGGATCCGCCTATTTATGGAGTTCGTCTGAAATTACGCAAACACTGAAAGTGAAAACAGCAGGAACGTTCAACGTAGCAGTAACTGATGCAAATGGATGTATTGGAAGAGACACGGTGACAACTGCAATAAATGCATTGCCAGTAGTTGCTTTAGGGACAGACCAAACCTTTTGTGCAGACGACAGTGTTACGTTTGATGCGGGTAATGTAGGGTCTACCTATTTATGGGTCAACACAGAAACTACTCAAACAATAAAAGTAAAAACAGCGGGGACATACAGTGTAATTGTAACCGATGTAAATGGATGTAAAGGACTAGATACCGTTGAATCTACAATCAACGTTTTGCCAGCAGTGGCTTTAGGTGATGACCAAACCATTTGTGCAGGAGACAGTGTTACATTTGACGCTGGTAACGCAGGGTCAAATTATTTATGGAATACCACCGCTACTAGTCAAACGGTTAAGGCAAAAGTGATAGGTTCTTACAGTGTAATTGTAACTGATGCCAACGGTTGTAACGGAAGAGGTACCGTTGAGCTAGGATTAAAAGGAGCAGCGACAGTAAATTTAGGTAATGATACCACTATTTGTGGTACAAGTTTAGAGTTGGATGCAGGAACTCAAACCACGTATTTATGGCAAGAGAATGCAACAAATAGTACTCAAACATTTATAGCAAGTACTACAGGGTTAAATGAATACAGAGTTGAAGTGACAAACGCTGAAGGCTGTATTTCGAGAGACTCTATTAATGTTACTTTGAACCCTAAACCAGTATTTAATTTTAGTCCAAGTGATTCTGTGTTTGCTTGTCCAACTAGTTTTCCAATTAACTTGGATGCGACAACAGCCTCTGCCACTTATGAATGGAGTGACGCTAGTACCAATCCTACTTTAAATGTAAATACACAAGGTGATTATTGGGTAATCGTGACAGTGACTGGATGTAGCGATACGGATAGTGTTTATGTTAAGGAAAGTTCTACTTTGAGTTTAGACTTGAGACCAGACACAACAGTATGTCCTGGGCAACCAATTACATTAAGCCCAGTGATAAATTATTCTAACATTACCTACACATGGAGCGATGGAACAGGCGGAACTAGCTTGACGACAACCACAACTGGTAAAATATATCTTGATATTGAAGATGCTGGTGGTTGTGCGGGAACAGATACCATGGAATTATTCAATGAGAACCCATTAACAATTGATTTGGGTACTGATAAAACGGAGTGTTTTGGCGATACAGCAACTCTTGAATTAACACCTGCGCAAACTGGTCTTAATTACGATTGGGAACTTCTTGCAACTACGGTTTCAACTGATAGTATATTTAAAGTATGGACCGCAGGAAGCGCCACATTTACTTTAAATGTGGATAGTGCTGGTTGTACGGCAACTGATGACATCATTGTAACGATCAATGCTTTACCAATTGTAAGTTTAGGTCCAAACACTTTTGTATGTACAGGTGCTGGAGCAACAATTGCATTAGATGCAAACAATGTAGGTTCTACTTATTTATGGAACGATGCTAGCTTTGACCAAACTCTTCAAGTAAGTACTGCGGGAGATTATGATGTTATTGTAACAGACGGAAATGGTTGTATAGCAAAAGATACCATGACCTTAACCGAAAAACAAGCAACTGTTTTTGATTTAGGAGATGACCAAACAATTTGTCCAGCTGGTTCTGCAAAGATTGATGTGCCGAGTACTCCAGCGAGCGTATTAACAACTGGAAGTTATGTGTGGGAAGACGCTACTTCAGTAATTCAATATACAGTAGCAAATCAAGCAGATGGTTACACTGAAAAAGTAAAATTGACTTACACGAACGAATTTGGATGTGTGTTTGCTGACTCCTTGACAGTGAAAGTTGATAATGTATTGTTGGTAACAGGACTTGATGACAAACCCTTGTGTGAAGGAGAAAGCTTTACCGAATTTGATACCGACTTCAAGGATCAACCGAACCGATTAGATTATTCGTACGTATGGCATGATGGGAGCGCAGGAACTAATTTTCCAGTGAATAACGTAACCTTGGCTCAAGATGGTTTAAAAATCTTGGTGATAGTAACGGATGATGTACTTGGGTGTACAGGAAAGGACAGTGCAATATTGAGTGTTAATCCTTTACCGATACCTGTTTTAAGAGATACTTCAACTTGTTTAGGAATACCCGTGACTATTAATTCAGGTCCGACTGCACCGACACATACATTCAGTTGGAAAAAGAACACCAGCAGTATTACCAATTCGAGTGCAGCTACTTTAACAATTGATGGACTAACAGCAGGAGTTGATACGTACGAAGTTACTGTCACAGTTGCGGCGACGACATGTTCAGCAACTGCTTCAGCGGATGTGACAACTAATGCGTTACCTGTTGTCGATTTAGGTTCACCGACAGAAGATTGTGAAGGGACAACGGTAACATTACCAGTGAATGGAGGCATGTATAATACAGCTACACATAGTTATGTGTGGAGTTTAAATGGAGCTCCAGTAAACGGAGAAACGGCTAATACATATTCTGCATCAGTTGATGGAACGTATAAATTGACTGTGACTGAAATTGCTACATCTTGCTCCGATTCTACAGAAGCAATACTTGACTTCATTGCTAAACCAGATATAGACATTACTATTTCTGCAGCAGACACAATTATTTGTGTTGGAAAAACAGCATCATTGGAGGCTAGTGAGTTAAACAGTAAATACAGTTATAATTGGTATTTATCTACCGATGTAAATGACAAAGGTATTGAAGTGTCAGACCCACTGGATGAGGGACGATTATCTAATGTTGAATTGGGCGGGTATTATACTTTAATTGTAACGCCAAAATTAGCTAATTGTCCTGATACAGCAACAACAATGGTTACAGTTAGGGAATTGCCAATAAGTACAGTGCAGTCGGATAGTGTGGTGTGTTTTGAAGAAATGAAAGATGGTTTCATGACATTGAATACTGCACCAATGAACATTAACAGTGTGACACCAACCTACTCCTTTTTATGGAGTACTGGTGATACTACGCAAATCATCGACATTACAAAAAGAGGTCAGTACACCGTTTTGATTACAGATGAAGAAGGTTGTGTGGGAGAGGGTGAAGTGCTTATAAGTGAAGATTGTATGCCGAATGTTTGGATGGCAAGTGGATTCACGCCAAATGGTGATGGTAAAAATGAGACATGGGGAATTGAGGGAAGAGGAATTCAAAGTATGGAATTATTTGTATATAACAGATGGGGAGAGCAAATTTGGAAATCGACATCAATCAGTGAGAAATGGGATGGTAGGTTCGGAAGTTACCCTGTTCAGGAAGATGTATACGTGTGGGTTCTATCGTACACTTTCCTTAACGTAATGAACAACGAAGAAAGCAGGTCTCAAACAGGAACTTTGACAGTTGTCAGGTAGCAAGTGAATATCGATGAACCAGTCTTCTGTGGAATAAAAAGAAGTTAATTGCTTGTCAATTCTTCTGCCTTTTCCAGCGCTGGTCCCCAAAGAAATAAAGACGATACAAGTCCAACTGCGCTTCCAATTAAAGCGTATTTGGCTTGTTTTATTTTAGCATGTTCGCGGTATCCGGCATTGAAATGTAAATCGTTAAATAGTTCAGGGTTGTCAGCTTTTAAAAAAGGTTTAATTATCCATACTCCAGCCACTGAAGTGTAGCCAGTTACAGGAACCCAGCCCCAGAAAGAACCTAAATATCCAGATGCTGCTCCCACTCCAAATCCAACTAATGCATACTTGAAAGCTTTATAGTTTTTGCGTGCTTGCGCTTTTCCTTCTAAAAACATTTCCATTTCCTTAACTGTAAAGTAGTCACCCATCAAGGAGTCGACCTGATATACTTGAGTTATTTTTTGAGTCGAATCTTGTTTTTCATCGTAAAAATAAGATACCCTAAATATATCTTGCTTGTCCATTTCTCGTGGCTTACTCAAGTTGGAAGTGTCTCCTTTTTTAATTTTTTGGTAAATTACGTATGACGATGTTTCATGGCTGACTTTCACCACTTTAGTTTTTCCATTCAATAATTGCAAAGTGTCTTGGGCTTTAGCAGTAGTGCCAATTAGGAGAATTAATACTGTGAGAACTATTTTTTGAAACATAATCAGATTGTTTGGTGAATTGTTTAAAGTTAAAAATAATGTTGAAAAATCCGTGCGAAGGTTAATAAGTAATTGATTCAACTTCAGGAAGGTTTCGTTATTTTTGTTCCAAATTCAAGCACATTTTATGAAATTTTCAAATCGTCACGTAGGAGTAAATCAAGAGGAAAAAAAGGCAATGTTAAATGAAATCGGGTACGATTCCATGGAAGACTTGATTAGTGCCACCATACCGTCAGCTATTCGTTTAGTCAATGATATCGACGTTCCGGAAGCATTGTCTGAGGAGGACTGGATAAAAGAAGTGGCTGATATTGCAAACATGAACAGTTCCTTGACGACCTTAATTGGTCAAGGTTATTATAACACTCACACTCCCTCAGTAATATTGAGGAATTTGTTTGAAAATCCAGGATGGTACACAGCGTACACTCCTTATCAGGCTGAAATATCACAAGGAAGGTTGGAAGCATTATTGAATTTTCAAACCTTGACAACTGAATTAACAGGAATGCCTTTGGCTAATGCATCCTTGCTTGATGAGGCCACTGCAGCTGCCGAAGCAATGATCATGCTGTTCAATTGCCGAAAAAGAGATGCGATAAAAAGAGGAGCGAATAAGTTTTTTGTTGATGCTGAAGTTTTTGCTCAAACGATTGATGTGGTCCAAACTAGGGCAAATTTTTTAGGAATTGATCTTGTAATTGATGTTGCATTAGCTCATGATTTTGATGACTCCTATTTTGGCGTATTAGTTCAATACCCAAATTCAAAAGGAGAAGTGCAAGAATACAGTGACCTGTCAAAAACAATTAATGGATTCAACGCGGAGTTAGTTGTGGCTACTGATTTATTGAGTTTATGTGTACTAAAAGAACCGTCCACATTTGGTGCAGGAGTGGTACTAGGTAACAGTCAACGATTTGGTGTTCCAATGGGTTTTGGAGGTCCTCATGCTGCATTTTTTGCCACAAAAGAAAGTTACAAAAGAAGTATTCCAGGAAGAATTATAGGCGTATCAAAAGACGCTCAGGGGAAAGTAGGGTTAAGGATGGCTTTGCAAACAAGAGAGCAACACATAAAAAGAGAAAAAGCTACGTCAAACATTTGTACAGCGCAAGCATTATTAGCTAATATGGCCAGTATGTTCGCTGTTTTTCATGGACCAAAACATTTAGTAAAAATTGCGTCCACTGTAGCAAACAGAGCCAAAACATTAGGCGATCACCTAATTAAATTAGGTTTGGAAATGACCTCTAAAGACTATTTTGATACGGTTTGTGTGGTTGTTGAGGATAAAAGAAAACTTCAAAATATTGCCAAAGAAAAGGGCTACAACTTCAATTATCATTTCGAAGGAGTAGTTACAATTTCTATTGACGAAACGACGTCTTTTAAAGACGTTAAACAAGTGCTTGATGTATTTTCACAGTACCAGGAAAAAATGATGGTGAGCGTAAGTCAAGATTTAACAGACATGGGTTTTAACGAATGTTTTAACCGTCAAACATCTTTTTTACAGCAAAGTGTATTCAATAAGTACCATTCTGAAACGGAAATGATGAGGTATTTGAAATCGTTAGAAAACAAGGATTTATCCTTAGTTCATTCTATGATCGCCCTTGGTTCATGTACCATGAAATTAAATGCAGCTTCTCAAATGATTCCACTATCATGGGAAAAATTTAATGCTGTACATCCTTTTGTTCCGATTGATCAATCACTTGGTTATCAGAAAGTAATTAAAGATTTAGCAAAAGCATTAAAAGCAGTTACTGGCTTCGATGGTATTTCTTTTCAACCTAATTCAGGCGCTCAAGGAGAGTTAGCAGGATTGATGGTAATAAAAGCATATTTAAAAGACAAAGGTGAAGGAAATAGGAATGTGGTGATTATACCTTCCAGTGCTCACGGAACAAATCCAGCATCAGCAGTGATGGCAGGTTTTAAAGTGGTGGTTACTAGATGTGATGCCCAAGGGAACATTGATTTTTCTGACTTAAAAAGCACTGTTGAAAAGCACGCTTCAGAACTTGCTGCATTAATGATTACCTATCCTTCGACACATGGTGTGTACGAGGAAGGTGTGCATGAAATTACGGAGCTAATCCATGAGCACGGTGGTCAAGTATACATGGATGGTGCAAACATGAACGCACAAGTAGGCTTAACCAATCCAGCTCAAATTGGAGCAGACGTATGTCACTTAAACTTGCATAAAACATTTGCCATTCCTCATGGAGGAGGAGGGCCCGGTATGGGACCAATTGGTGTGGCTAAACACTTAACACCATTTTTACCCAAACACCTTGCGGTTAGTAACGATGAAAAGGCAATTGGACCTGTGTCATCAGCGCCTTACAGCAGTGCATTGATATTAATTATATCGCTTGGATATGTGAAAATGTTGGGAGGTGAAGGATTAAAAGAAGCGACTGAAATTGCTATTCTGAATGCTAATTACTTAAAGGTGAAATTGGAAAAGGATTTTAACATCTTATACAAAGGGAAAAATAACACAGTAGCACATGAAATGATCGTAGATTGCCGACCATTTAAAGAAAAGGCTGGGATCGAGGTGATGGATATTGCTAAGCGTCTTATTGATTATGGATTCCACTCTCCAACAGTATCATTTCCAGTAGTGGGAACCCTCATGGTAGAGCCTACGGAAAGCGAGTCTAAAGAAGAGCTAGACCGTTTTACAAGTGCGATGGTGTCTATTGTAAAAGAAATAGATGAAATAGCTGAAGGTATTTATCCGAAAGATGACAATGTACTGGTTAATGCACCACACCCAGCTGACACCTTGATGGTTGATGAGTGGAGTCATTCGTACAGTCGTGAAAAGGCAGCTTATCCTTTAGGTTATTTAAAAGCTAATAAATATTGGGTACCTGTTTCAAGGGTTGATAACGCTTACGGTGATAGGAATTTAGTATGTACTTGTCCAGAGGTGATGGAATATGCAGATTAGAAGCCTCTCCCGTCCCCGAAGGGAAGAGCCTGTATGACTCGCAGAAAAACTAAAAATATACTCTTACAAAACACAGCCATCTTATTCACGTGATGAAAGCTCCCCTTTGGGGAGGAGAAGGGCTTACTTTGTTTCCGAATCAATGAACTTGATCACTTTCA
>JBLIBC010000085.1:0-10120 GCA_047632015.1 Glaciecola sp. | reverse complement strand
AAAGGGGTAGATGTAAGATCACCTCCTAAGCTCAATAAAGTGAAGTCATCGTTGATGTCATTTAAAGTTGCATTAGTTATAGGGGATGAAATATAATGATAGCCAGTTTTGTTCGGGATGATTCTTTTAAATATAAGCTCTCCGTTAACAGTGCCATTTTCAATTAATAACATACCATTAGCGGTATTACTTGAAAGTAAAGTTATTTCGTTGCCCTGGGTATTTAAGTCACCATCCACCAGGATTAAATTACCTTCAATCGTGATGTTTGCATCAACTTTAATTTCATGCTGGTTATTCACTGTTATGTCATTAAATACTGCATCTCCATAAATAGTTTGATCAGTGTCACCTACAAAGCTTAAATCTCCATTAATTTCTGAAAACGAAGTGTAATCTCCATTAACAGCCAATAGAATGTCTGGAGAAGTGTTTATTGTGGCTCCTGGTTCAACAACAAGTTCGTTTACAGCAATGTCTTCTGAAATATATGGATCATTTGGGGCCGAGGCCGAAATTGTAACCGACGAACTGCTATCTGGGATGACGTTGGGATTCCAGTTATTAGGGTTTTCCCATTGAGAGTTTTCGGTGCCTTCCCAAACAATTGGTAGTCCTGGTCCCGATCCGGTAAGAACAGCGCTAGCAGGATTTGTAGTTCCGAAAAACACAGCATCGTTGAAATCCTTATCGCCTCTTGGGCGAGTAATGTCTTCAAAACTAATTACGTGTCTGTTGGTGATGTTATCAAATAAAACGATTGCGTGCTGCTTTAAACTAGCATCGGTCGGAGGATTTAAATGTTTATCAGAATAGTGCTGCCATTTACCATATGTTACTTGTGAATTTTGGAACCCGTTAGCAAATACTACGAATCCTATCGTAGTTCCACTATCAAAATGCCCAATATTGACTGTGTGTCCAGGAATAAGCTCTCCACCAGAATATAATTTTGATACGTTTGGAAAAATAATCGTAATTGAATCAATATCTCCAACAGCACTAGGGGGTGAGTTAGTAGGGTAATGATAGAATCCTAGGACATTTTTATATCCGGCTCCTTCAAGGACAAATGTAATGTATACATCCGCTTCTTCAATTAAAGTAATGTCGGCACTGTAGTTACTGTTCAAATAGCTTGGGTGGTATTCTGGAACAGGCATATTTTCAGGAACAGCAGCACTGATTCTGTCGACAAAATTACTTGACACAATTTGGTCCGTAACTTCCAGATAATCTGGCAGTCCGGATGAATTGTATGTTCCTATAAATTTCATTGCCGGTTGGCTTATGCTTACTAAACTTGTAAGTAGTAATGCACTGATTAGTTTTACGTAGTTTATCATGTAGGTAATACAGTAAAGATTGTTCCATAAACTTTGACGCCTGTTAATCAGTTTTTTATATTGTTTAGCGGCAAGATAAATATCTTATAATAAGATTTGTTCTATAATAGAGACAATGTTTTTCACTCTAAAAAGTGACCATTTAATCGTTTATTTAAATTCTTAACCGAAAGGCTAAAAAAAATCAAGAGTACAACAGATCATTAGCTCTCATTATTTGACCATGTAAGATTCAAGAGGGGGAGGAGATAGGTGTCGCAATTGCCTGAACTTAAAGTATTAGATTGACTGGGGTCCAGCATACAAAACCACGGGTTATCAGAGGTTTTTATTATTATCTTTTTTGCCCATCAGGTTGCCATATCTATGATAATTGTATGAGATACTTTGTTCTTGTAAGTAATTTAAAAGTTCTATTCGGCCTTGTGGAATTGGTTCTCTTTCATAAATGTGGTGGCCATTGGTTTTTATCAGTCTTTTGAATTCTTTAGGAAGGAAATTTGTTAAACTCCTAATTCTGGTGTTCCAATTTAAAGTCTTCGTTATTTCTTGCCAATTATTAATGGTCACACTTTGCTCGACTTTCAGCTCATGAATTTCTGAAGTGGAGAAAACCGTGTAATTTATGTCTAATGTTTTACAAGCCAATTTCACCAAGTTTAAATTTATTGGTAAAGTATCAGTTGAAATTAGGATAAGCACTTGGTCTGGTTTTAAGTATTTAGAGGTGTTGGCCTGTCCTCTAATTTTGATTTCGTCTAATTCTTTATCAAATAATTCGTCCTTCCAGTACTGAAAACTTTTTTGAGCGTATAAAAAGCTATCTTCAAGCGCTGTGTTCAACGTATGATTAAGAAATTGAAGAAGATAATTCTTTCCTCCAGCTTTCATTCCTGGACCAAAACTAGAAAGTTTAACCCCTCCGAAGGGCTGTCGTTTTACAATTGCACCGGTGGTACTTCTGTTAATGTAAAGGTTTCCAGACTGAATGTTACTTTTCCAGTATTCAATCTCTTTTTCGTTGAGACTTTCAATTCCACTTGTTAATCCAAAAGACACCTTATTTGCGAGCTCAACGGCTTCATGCAAGTCATTAACTTCCAGTATGCTAAGGTGCGGACCAAATAGTTCGTTTTTAAAACAAGAGCTATTTTCTGTAACGTTTTTCGCTATGAAAGGCGTTACAAAATGACTTCCTTTTATTTGTCCCTTAAGCAACCAATTATTTTCCTTTAACAGTTCATCCTCTAATTTCCCATTTATCGGATTTGCTAATGGTCCTATTTTGCTGTCAAATTCCCAAGGAGAGCCAACCTTTTTAGATTTAACAGCATCTTGAAGTAATTGGTAAAACTGTGGAGTAGCCACCTGCTTTTCAAGGATTAAAAGAGAGGTAGCTGAACATTTTTGTCCTGTGTTGTTAAAAGCTGATGCTATGATGTTTTTTATAGCAAGTTCCTTGTCAGCAAAAGCGGTGACAATTGTGGCATTTTTACCTCCTGTTTCTGCATAAAGGTTCAAATCAGGGTTTTGATTTAACAATGTTTTGGCAGTGTCCGTACCTCCCGTTAAAATAACTGATGAGAACACACTTTTGGGTGTTAATAAAGGTTGAATTTCTTTTGAACGAGTTGGGAGCAGGTACAAAGCGTCTTTTGGAACGCCAGCCTCATGCATTGTTTTTACTAATAAATAAGCGCAGGCAATACTTTTGCTCGCTGGTTTCAAGATGACAGGGTTACCAATAGCTAATGAAGCTAATATTCCACCAGCTGGAATTGCAATGGGGAAATTCCAAGGAGATAGCACCAAAGTTGTGCCAGAGGTACTGGAGGTTAAGTCTGGAATGTTTTGTATTTGATCTAACGACTGTGCGTAGTAATTGGCAAAGTCGATAGCTTCAGATATTTCGGGGTCCATTTCCGTGATTAACTTACCAACTTCAGCCATTCCCACCCCAATTAAATCCCCTCTTTTTTCTTCAAGTTTCCGTCCTACATCCTTTAGTATTTTAATTCGTTTTTTTGCTGTAAATTGATTCCATGAAGAGCGTTTTGCTCCTTCAATTGCTTCTTCGTAATCTTTTAAATCCGCCAGCTCGTAATGCCAAGGTAGTTCACCTTCCCAGTTTGTCACCCTAAGTGTTTCTCTCTTTCTTTTTATGTCGTAATCAGGAATCGTTTTTGGTATTACCGTGTTTTCACTTTGCCATTTAAGGCTAATTGATTGAGCCCACTTTCTATTTGAAACAATATTCCAGTCGGTATCAATGCTGTTTTCAAAAACAGTTTGTGCGTCAAATTCCTGATTTAATCGGTTTTGTATTTTATTGGATGTGGTATCCAGCTTTATTATTTTCTCATAGCTTAATTCAAAGGCATTGTACAAGCCTTTCCAGTTTTCATCATGCAACGACATACCAACCGCTTCCCTAAGATAATTTCCTTTTGCTGTCGCTTCGTCAAAGCGTCTCACTAAGTAAGCTATGGCGCTTAAGAATTCATTTGACTTAATTACAGGAGTGTATAGCAATAAATGTAGCCCCTGATTTTTTAATGGTACTAAGAAACTTTCCGCTAAACCTTCAAGCATTTCAAAGTCTATAAAATTATGCAGTTGTTGGTTTTCAATAAGACAAACAGCAAAGCTAATGTCAAAAATATTGTGGGAAGCAATTCCTATACGCAAGCTATGGCAGCTTTTTTTAGTGAGTGTTGCTAGTAGCATTTTTTTGAATTGTGCGTCAACTAAAACTTTAGAGTTATGAGGAGCTTGTGGCCAACCTTTTAGTGATGACTCATGTTTTTCCATTTCAAGATTTGCTCCTTTAACAATGCGAACCTTAACCGGCGATCCTCCTTCCTTTACTCTTGCTTGAGACCATTCTTGCAAGCCTTTTAAATATTGAAAAGAGTCTGGTATGTATGCTTGTAAAACTATTCCTGCATATAATTGTTTGTATTGCTGTTCGGATAGAAGCGACTGAAACAAATCTACGGTTAAACTCAAATCACGAAACTCCTCCATGTCAAGGTTGATGAATGTCTTTTTTCCTGTAGCAGACGCTACTAATATTGACTCATCATAAAGTACGCTTAGCTTATCTTTTAAAACCTTTAAAGTTTCTTCGTACGCTAAACTTGATATTTGGGAATAAAGCGTTGATATTTTCACCGAGATGTAATCAATTTCAGGATGGTTAATAAGCTCCTTATAAGCTTGTATTCTTCGCGCAGCTTCTTCCTCTCCAAGTAATGCCTCTCCAATCAGATTAATGTTCTGTTTGATGTCAGCGTTTTTCCTTTTTTTTATGTTTTTTTTAAAGTTGGCCTCTTGAATGTCAAAAATTACGTCATTGGTAATTGATTTTATACGCTTTACTAGTAGTGGAATACTGATGGATGGTACTAATTTTCCAACGTGTTTATAAAGGAAAACTAATGTGCGCTCAAATGGACTAAATAAGACAGCATGATTTGGGAAGTTTTTGAATAAAGTTTGGATGTGCTTATTAATTGCTTTTGGGTCTGAAGGTCTCAAAGCTGTATCTAATAACTTAATTAAGAAAAACTTCGTGTTTAGGTTACTAAGTATTGGCTGTAAACGCTTTAAAAATGGAGATTGAGTCTTTGTAGTTGACTCTTTTTGTAAAGTTTCAGCCTTCAGTACCACTTGCTGTAGTAATTTTTTTCTTTCGTTATTTGACTGTGCTTCATTCATGATTTAAATAATAGTGGATCCAAACAACGAGGTGATTAATTCTACCATGAGCTTTGCTGATTTTCCCTTTAAGTCCCTCATTGGATTAAGTTCCACAAAGTCGCAAGCTTTTACTTTTTTTGTTTCGTATAATAATTCTAATAGCAAGTGAGCTTCTCTTGTGCTTAACCCACCATTAACAGGTGTACTTACACCTGGAGCGTGTATCGGATCCATGACGTCTAAATCAAAAGACACATGAAGGTGGTCCAGTCTATTTAGCATTTTATTAGATAAGTCCTTGAATATGCCTTGAATACCTAATTCATCAATGTCCCTCATGGTATAATAATGCATTTTACTATCTGAGAGCAGTGTTTTTTCTTTTTTATCAATGTCTCTAAGTCCTATTAAGGCAATGTTTTGAGGGTTTAATTTATTAGGAACTAGTTTTACTAATTCATCAAAACCATCATGTAACAGAGTGGACAAAGGCATGCCGTGAATATTTTTAGACGGAGAGCTTCTCGGGTTGTTCATGTCAGCATGAGTGTCAATCCATATTACACCCAAATTATCAAAATGTTTTGCTGAAGCAGCAACGGTTGCCATTGCAATGCTGTGATCACCACCTAAAGTTAACGGAATTTTTTTGCCTTGTAAGGCTTGATAGCAATGTTCAAAAATAGTGTTGTTGATGTCAGCAATTTCAATGAGGTAGTTGTAAGCGCCCTCCGATCCGAAGTTTCTTAAAGGAACAGGGATGTTTCCTGAATCGGTGATTTGATAATCTAGTTGTTTTAATTTCCTATGAAGTCCTGCAATTCTTATTGCATCTGGACCCATTCGCGCGCCTGCTCGGTTGGCTCCAAGATCACTTGCTGCTCCTAAAATTGAAATTATGTTTTTTCGTTTTGACATTGGTTATTCTTTATATTATTAACGGCATAATCGTTTAAAAGTTACATTACTACTGCAAGAGGGCAATTAATAGAGAAATATTATTTCATATATTTTGAATTGTAAAAACAAGACTGGACTTGTGTTGAAAATTTCACTATGTTATATTAGGTTGATTTGTGTTAATTGAATTCAAAAAAAATATGAATAAAAAAACAAATAATTTAATTAGCAGAGAGATGCTTGTTAGCGCTAATAATTACAAACCATTGCCTGTGGTTATTTCCCAAGGAAAAGGAGCTTGGGTAAAAGATGTGGAGGGGAAGAAGTATTTAGATATGTTATCTGCATATTCTGCGTTGAATCAAGGTCATTGTCATCCTAAAATTATAGCTGCTGCAAAACATCAAATGGATAGTTTGACACTCACTTCCAGGGCTTTTCACAATGATAAAATGGCAGTGTTTTTGGAAGAGTTGTGTTCGGTTAGTGGGTATGACAAAGCCTTATTGATGAATAGTGGTGCAGAAGCAGTTGAAACAGCTCTTAAAGCAGTTAGGCGTTGGGGGAGTGTTACAAAGAAAGTTGAAAACCCAGAAATTATAGTCATGTCGTCAAATTTTCATGGGCGAACCACCACGATTATAAGTTTTAGCACTGACGAAAGCAGTAGAGAAGGATATGGGCCATTTAATCCTGGATTTAAAATTGTAGAATATGGAAATATAGTTGCTTTACGAGATGCGATTGGTAGCAGCACAGTTGCTGTTTTATTAGAGCCAATTCAAGGAGAAGCTGGAGTTATTATTCCTCCAGTTGGCTATTTAGAGGCCTGTTCTCAATTATGCAAAGAACAAAACATATTATTGGCTGTTGACGAAATTCAGACCGGATTAGGAAGGACAGGAAGACTATTCTGTTACCAACATTCTAATATTAAGCCTGATATTGTAATCGTTGGCAAAGCTTTAGGAGGAGGGGTTTACCCTGTCTCTGGAATTTTGGCTAGTGCCGAAATTATGGATGTTGCTTTTGAACCAGGAAGCCATGGCTCTACTTTTGGCGGTAATCCACTAGCTTGTGCGATTGCATCTGCTTCTTTAAAAGTTATAATCGAAGAGGGGTTGGTAGAAAATTCAGCTCTTGTTGGAGCGTATTTGAAAGATCAATTGCTAAGTATAGCTAACGATCAAATTCAAGAAGTCAGAGGGAAAGGACTCATGGTAGCAATTGAATTAACGAAAAAGGCAGATTCAGCACGTTATTATTCACAAAAACTAATGGATCTAGGAGTTCTAGTCAAAGGAACTCATGAAAACATTATTCGCTTAGCGCCACCATTAATAATAAATAAAAAAGATGTCGATTGGGCTGTAGAAAAGATTCGGGAGGTGTTTAATTGAGGCAGTCAGTTATTAAATATGGAACAAATAGGAAATAGGAAATAGGTGCGGACATTAGTTAATGTATACAGCAGAAAAATACCAACCTCGTTAAAAAAGCGAAGTAATTCTAAAGTCAATTCTGTACTTGTTATTCTGGAATTGTAAAAGAAAATGGTTTCTTGAATTACTTCTGAATTTATAGAAGGGGTTTACAATAGAGATTGTTTTTAGTCAGTAAAACAACACTAAAAGCACAATTAAACTAGGTTCGGCAGAGCTTGGAATGTTATTTTAATAAACTATGTAAGAAATGAAACAACAATTAAAAAATTCATGTAGTATTTCTAAAGTTTTTCTCTTTCTTGAGAATAGAGTAACCATAGGTCATGTTATATTGTTTTTGACTCTTTTTATCTTTAATACACAAGGTGTGATCGCCCAAAATAATGAAGACGGTAATGGACAGTTTCATCACTTTAAAAAACAAGATAAATGGAGTTACACTGTTCAGGTTGGTTGGGCTACTAATATAGATTTCACTGTCAAAAGCACTTCTCAAGATTATAGATTTGATGATTATTCAACAGGAATTAATGCTCGGTTTTACTCCTACGATTCTAGGGAGAAGACTTCCCAGCTCGAAGGGGATCAAGCTAATAATTATCTACTTACCATTAGAAATCATTCTTCTGAATTTACTATTACAACGGGAATAATCCACGATAAAAAGCAGCAGCTTCGTAATACCCACAACGACAGATTTAAATACGAAAAAGGTGGTATGTCTCCAGTATTGTTGTTAGGACTTCAGCACAACTTTAGTTCTGATTTCTTACGAAATTTAAGTATTCAATTTAAAGCAGGTGGCTTTTTAAGCTTCAATAAAATTGACGCGGCTTTGATTAATAACAACAGCAATACCAAGTACAAAGCAAATAATCGCAATAGAACTTATGCGGGAGGAGGTGCGATAAGTATGGTCGTAGTTTCATATGAGTATTATATTACTGAGGCAGTAAGTATTTCCTTTTTAGTTAATGGAACCATGATGAGT
Organism: Glaciecola sp.; assembly: GCA_047632015.1. Taxonomy (GTDB): domain Bacteria; phylum Bacteroidota; class Bacteroidia; order Flavobacteriales_C; genus JBLIAZ01. The sequence continues at coordinate 1,736 of JBLIBC010000085.1, read as the reverse complement.
GGTAAAGCTGTGACAAAAGCCAAAGCCTTTAATGAAAATACAGAAGAAGGGAGAGAAGGTAAATTAAGTGTTAGTTATTCCTCAGTCTCCGTAGGTCCATCTATTGGGCTCACTTTTGTACGATGAAAATAGAAACTCTGCTAATGTATAGTTTGTTGTAAGGTAGCGTTTACTCCCATAATGTGAATTTTGAGGATTGAAAAGGGTAGTGGAAGTACTAGTGACAGTTTCGTAGACGTCTTTTTTTACATGTTGTCCTAGAGTCTATTTTGATTGCTTTCTTGTCAAAAGACGAATAAAAGCTCTATCAAACGAATGAATACCAAAGGAGAGACGTTATTTAAATAACGTCTCTCCCTATTTTATGGAATTGCAACTAAAAGCTAGAGAAAAAAGTTAAGGTAGTTAAGCTGCTGATTTCAGGTTATTGATTTGATTAAATTCTAAGATAGAATTTATGAATATCAAAAAACGCAGCATAGGTCTTAGAAAAACTGTCCTACTTTTGTTGTAAGTCCAGTAATATCTACTATCATTCTATAGACAACTATAGTTAAAGTTAATATGTCATAAAATCATGAAAGTTGTTACGAAACTTAATTGCTGGAGAGCTCAATGTAATAATGTTAGATATTGTTGATAACTTATTAATTAATTGAACAAGCTATACAGCTATTATAAAAAAGTGTTGATAGGGTTAAATTTATTGTTCATAGAAATGTATTCTCAGAGGAAACGTTTGTGTATTGGAACGTACCTAGTTTCAAGAGCTTCAATTTGTTTGATACTGAAATAACTATACTTTTGCACTTGATTTTAGGAGATCCTGAATAGATCGATGAGTAAAATCATTTTTGAATTTGACACTTAATTTAACATTGTGATGCGACAAAATATCTATTTGGGATTAATAATCCTATGTTCTCTTATCAGTATAAAATCTTTTGGACAATCATTCCCACAAGGTCCAACCGAAATTGAAGTGATTTACACTAACCCATCAGGGGTTAATCTTTGTAGAGGAGGTAATGAATTTACCGTCGAGCTAAGAAATCCGTCTGCAACAAATACTATTGCTGCTGGTGCTGTAGCAAACTATACCTTGCCAAATGGAATGGAATTTGAAAGCTTGGTTACTACAGGGGCAGCAACCGTAGGAGGAAGCGGGTCTACGCCAAGTTTTACTTTTACCAATTCAATTCCTCCTGGAGGTTCACAGGTTGTCACTTTTACTTCATCGGTAAATTGTGAAACTTTTCAATTTGTTGAAAACAACGCTTTAACATCATTGTCTAATGGAATATCAGTTGATTATACTTCAGGAGGTGTCTTGAGTAACATCGCAAGAGATGCTACAGCCTTAACAAACTACAATTTTACGTTTACACGTCCAGTTATTTCGTTAACTGCGACAAATATGAATGGCAATGTGAACCATCCACAAACTTACACTGCGCCTGGTGAGTTGTTAACCCAGAGAATACAAGTTAATTTGGAAGGAAATGGGGAGAATTTAGAAAGGTTTTTTGTTGAGGTAGATTTACCAGCAAATTTATCCACCTCTCCAGATGGTTTAGTATGTGGGGTTACTTCTAATACTGGACTGACGCCTGATCCAGGTTCGATAAATGTCGTGCAAAATGGAGGTAAATGGATGGTAGAGTTAGTTGCTTCTGATTTTGGACAACCTGGCGGATTTCAAGCAGGTGTTGATGAATTCATAATTGATTTGTGTT
>JBLIBC010000084.1:0-10206 GCA_047632015.1 Glaciecola sp. | reverse complement strand
AGACTGAATTTTCAGTAGGATTTGGATACAACAACAGGCCGGATGAAATATCTAAAACCGACGTAACTAAACAACTTGTGTCCGCACTTATCTCAACTGTATTCTGAAGCACACAAGTCCCAACTGTCGGAGTAGCTTTGACCTCAGCAGCTACTGCTGTATTCGTATTGGTGTAATATCCCGAAGAATAATTAAATCAAGAACTACAAAAAGGATCAAGGAAGCTCAACCATTCGGATATTCATTAAATAATTTAAATCTTAGTTAGCGCAATAATTCCGATTGTAGTATATCGAAGCTATCTTTACAAAAACAAGTAACAAAAAGTACCATGAAAAAAATAATAATAACATTCAATTTAATAGCATTAGTGGGATTTAGTTCTATTGCTCAAGTGTTCGATTTTAATGATAATTTTGCTGCAGGAGGGTGGACTTATTATGATGATTTTGGAAGCAGTCCTAACGCAGCTTTTGAGTACGATAGCAGTTCTTCAAGATTCTCGTACAACATGAATAAAAGTACTGAGACGAGCATACTATATGCAGCTCTAAGTGATTCAATAGGAGGATATGGAAGTACTTTTACGGACAGCTATTCTGCTTCATTTAAAATTACTCCAAGTGGTAATCAATATAATGGAGTATATCCTTTGATATTGAGTGAAAATTTAATGACAGGTGAACACAGACACCCTTGGAGAAACAACCCAACGAACCCTTCAATTGCGGGAACCGTGAACGACAATGATATGATTGCTGTTTTACTTAGTGGAAATGCAGTGAACTTACTAAGTAAAAAAGACGCTTCAACTGTCATATGGCAAGAATTTGATACCGCATTTACGCTAACCTCATTCGTAGATTACTGGATTCAGATAAAAAGTACCGACACCAACACTGTTTCATTAAGTGTTTTCAGTGATTCCTTGCTTACAAGTGTTTTGATCACACAAGACTTTGTTGTAAATAACTCCTTGGCAGCTTTTAAATATGTGTACGTGGCAAACTCCAATGGAAACACTGCAACCAACAGTTCAGGACATTTAGACAACTACAGAATTTCAAAAGAAATTAGTACTGGAATTGTTTCAGCGAAAACTCAATCATTCTCGGCATATCCAAATCCAGCAGACAACACCTTAAATGTGGTATTGGAAGATGGACAGTTAAACGCCGTTTTAAGTATCATTAACCAAACAGGTCAAGTGGTAATTGAGCGAACAATTACCAATAACGCAGCGATAAATGTAGCTGATTTAACTTCAGGAGCGTACCATGTTCGGGTAGTAAGCTCTGTAGGAACATCAAGCACAACGGTGTTAATTAAATAGTTTTAGTTACGTTTTAGAATAGTTAAAGGCCAGCATTGAAAAATACTGGCCTTTTTTTTTACTATTGCACAGCCATGACATAATAATCGAGGCTAATTACAAGTGCTAACAAAAACATCAATGAATGGTCTTATTTTAATTATTGTTGCTGTGCTTTTTCTCATCAAAACCCTGCTGAACAAAAACAAGTGGAAATTACCAAGTGGGTCGTTCCCCCCAAAATGGAGGGTCATACTCCTAAAAAAGGTAAGCATTTTACAATGCGCTGTCTGATGTCGAAAAAAATCAAGTTGAATATAAAGTGCAAGAGTTTTTGATGAACTGTCGCATAACAGGAATAGAAGTTAGTGTGGATGTTGTGGACAAATTATTAGTTGCATCAAGCGCAGTCATTCCCATATTTAATTTCCCACAGTGGAAATAAATTCAAAAAATGTTGTGGACGAGTGCACTACAACTAAACTATTTTATCACCGCGATTGTAAATCACTAAGACTTCACGTTCCATATTGCGTTGCACTAAATCAGGAACTACGTTGACAATGTGAATGCATTAGCTCGTCCAACCGTTCTCTTCTTTCAGAGGGACTTATTGTTTAACGATTAAAACATAACTACTACTCTGTTGGACCATGTAAGAACCACTTGATAAAAAAGAAACGTCAATTAAATCATAAGTTGGTTTGGTACTGTATACTAGGCTTCCATCCAGAGAGTATATCGAAATGGTTTCTGTTTCAGAAAAATCTACCTTTATCCAATCAGTGAAGGGGTTAGGATAAATCATCATATCAGGTACTGTTCCTGAATTCAATTGATTGCTATTAATGCTGCAATTAGCTCCAAATGAAGTGTGGTCATCGATTTCAGCCCACACTTGTTCACTCAAGACTGGATCATCAACTGTTATGCACTTTAAATCAGCATTGTCGAAAGCCCAAAAGCCCCATATATTACTGTTTTTTTCGTTTTTCACATTCAAATAAAGCAATTTATTCTTATGACAATTGACATATACTAAGTTGGTATTCAACGACAAATCCAATGATTTGATTTCATTTTCATAACAATTAAGGTGAGTCAAATTACTGTTGGTTTCTAAACTGAGAACTTGTAGTTTGTTTTTTACCACAACAAGATTCTCTATCCTCCATGCGTGTGTCACATCAATGAATTTCAACTCATTTGATGGGCAAATGACAACCTTCAAATAAATCAAATAACTAAGGTCAAGACTATCCAAGTTGTTCTCTTCAAGGTCTATTTCTGCAAGTTTTGAATTATTTGTAAAATCAATTTCTGATAAACTATTAAAGCTAGCGTTCAACTTAGTTAAGTTAATGTTGTTTGAAACATCTAGCATTTTAAGCTGGCTATACGGAACATGTAACTCTTGTAACTGTGTGTTTTTAGAAAGGTCAAATTCGGTAATTTCAGTCCCCCCGCATGACAAATACCCTAGGTTTACATTTTGATCGATTGCTAAGTATTTAAGTTCATTGCCACCGCAAGACAAATATTGTAAAGTTGATATTGAATCCACATTCAGTGAGTCAATCAGGTTTCCCCCACATGATAAATGCCAAATATTGTTGTTTTGTGAAAGGTCAAGCGCTTTAATTTTATTGTTGAAACACCTTAATACATTAAGTTCTTTGTTGTGTGACACATCTATTGAATCCAGATTATTACTGCTGCAATCTAAATGATTAAGACCTACGAAAGCTTCAATCCCTTTAACATCATTAATTCCTTTGCCAACACATACAATATCAGTTGCAAGTGCAGCCTCACTAATCTGAATCTCTTGATCTTTATTAGTGTTAATATCCTCATCAGCTAATAAACATGACTTAAATGCCACATCAGGAATGTCTACATTTTGAGCAAGTAAACTTGAGGATACACAAAATAACATCATCCAACATAACATTTTATTGACGTTAAAACACTCAAGAAAGAGAGGTGATTTTTTTTTAATACTCATAACATCAACAAAGATTTCATATTGGCACATAGGTAAATATAATGTTGATATATCTTGTTATCGATCAAAGAATAAGTGCACCAAAAAGGTATTTCAGTTGGATCAAGCAATTACAAATTGCTAAGACTTCACGTTCCAGATTACGTTGCACTAAATCAGGAACTACGTTGATCACCCAATAAATTCACATCATGCAGTCCTCCCCTTTCGGGGGAGTTAGAGGGGGCTTCTTCACTCTATCGTTTCAACTATATCCTCAAAGCACCACACTTGATTATCGGCATCAATTTGTCGGATGTTTCGTCTCAATGCTAACCTGGTGAATACGTGTAGTTTTGAATCCATCATGTGTACATCAAGTTGTTCTTTTGGCTCCATCCCTTGGTAAATTAACACAGCACTTGCAGGATCAGCAGCGTCGTCGGAAGTGCTTTTGTAAACCACCACGTTAGTTCCTGTAGGAATATAAATTCCTTTTTGAAGTGACTTTCGAATGATGGTTATTATTTTTTCCAATTCTTGAAGTGTTTCTTGAGGACGATAATGGTACCAATACATGTCATCAATGCTATCTTGTTTAGTATCTATAAAACCTAATGCAGGACCAGCCACTTTAGCTAAGGATAAAGTTTTGTCACTTGGGATTACAATGGGATCAACCAAAAATACAGAATTCAATTCGTTCGCTGCAAAGGTGTTGTTAGACATTAATTCCAAGATTAACGGACAACCTGTAGACGAACCCACAATACTGATGTTGGTATATCCTAAGGCTACAAGCGCTTCGTATTCATTCACAATAGACGATTGCCACACTTGCCAAGTGGAATTTTTAAACTCCTCATAATTCCTTCCATGACCTCCCAACAACACTTGAGAAAACAAGATGTTTTTGTTTTCAGCCACTATCCAGTCAGCCATTTCTTGCCATTCAAAAGTACTTGCGCTGTACCCATGGCAAGCAATGATAACTGGTATGGCTAGCTGTTCCGCAGTTGGACTTGAAATTTTATGAGAAAGTATATAGTTTTCAGGATTGGCGATAGAAGCATCAAAAATGACATCCCCGTCAATCATGCTGTCATCCACTTCAGGCTCTTTCCCACATGAAAATAAAAGAACCGCTAACAATAATAAAATGCTGTTTTTCATCATTTTACAGGTCGAGTTTATATTGAACAGACAAGTGAAAAATCAAAGGATATACCGTGGCTAAACCACTTTGACCATTTCCTCCAATGATGTTGTATCCTAAACTTCCTTTGATAACCAGCATCTCTTTTACAGTTCCCGTGACTCCTATATTAATGGACGTCAACAAGCTTTCATCCTCTAATTCCGAAAATATATCTTGATCATATTGAGCCTTCAAATAACCGAAGTTTAGCTGCACAAAAGGTTTAATTGTTTTACTTGGAAGAAAATCATACTGCCCAAATAGTAAAATTTGATCTTGCTTGATGGCGTTGGTTCCTAAAGCACTTCCCAACCTTGAACTCAAGACGTTCAACCCTACACCAAGCCGGCAGTTCATTATGTTTGATGGCCGGTAAGTAACAGTAATTCCGTTTTCCCAGTAAAAATGATAGGATTTTTGAAGTAACAAACCTATCTCTAACTGGTTCAGTTTTCTTACACAATTTTGCTCCGGAAAAACATCATCACTTTCCTTAGTATTAACACTTAATGAATCTTGCTGAGCATGTGTTGAAAAAGCACTCAACAGTATTGCTATAAAAACAAATCTAAAGGGTTTAGCAAAATCCAACTTCATGCCTTTAAATTACAACATTAACTATCTTTTTAGGCACCACAATCATCTTTTTTGGAGTCTTACCTTCCAACCATTTGAGGGTTCCTTCATTTGCCAACACGGCAGCTTCAATTTCATCTTTTGACAAATCCAAAGGCAAATCAATCTTGAACCTCATTTTTCCGTTGAATGAAACTGGATATGAATGTGAACTCTCCACTAAATACGAAGCTTCAAATTTTGGAAATTGAGCTTTAGTAACACTTCCTTCACCTCCTAATAAACTCCATAATTCCTCGGTGACAAATGGTGCGTAAGGTGACAAAACAATAGCAAATTCCTTTAAAATTGCCAACTTATTACACTTCAACTTTCCTAGCTCATTCACACAAACCATGAAGGCACTTACTGAAGTATTGAAGGAAAAATTTTCCACATCATACTCTACTTTTTTAATTAAAGTGTGCAGCACTTTCAACTCTTCCTTAGTAGCAGCATCCGTTGACACGTCCCAATTTCCATTGTTGTCGTGATATAAATTCCATGCTTTCCTGATGAACTTACTCACCCCGTCAATCCCTTTAGTACTCCAAGGTTTTGCTTGCTCAAGAGGTCCCAAAAACATTTCGTACATCCTTAAAACATCAGCTCCATGTTGTTCCACTATTAAATCAGGATTCACTACGTTGAACTTGGATTTTGACATTTTTTCCACTTCCTCCCCACACAAATACTTTCCGTTTTCCAATTCAAATTCTGCGTCAGCAAAATCCGATCGCCAAGCTTTAAAAGCGTTCACATCCAATTCATCGTTGACAACCATGTTCACATCCACATGAACAGGAGTGGTGTCGTATTTATCTTTTAAGCCTTTTGAAACAAACTTCTTGGTTCCATTGATCCTGTAAGCAAAGTTGGAAGTTCCCAATATCATTCCTTGGTTAATCAGCTTTTTGAATGGTTCTTCAAAACCAACATGACCTAAATCAAACAATACTTTACACCAAAATCTGGAGTATAATAAATGACCTGTTGCGTGTTCTGTTCCTCCAATATACAAATCCACCTGATTCCAGTAATCCGTCGCTTCACGGGAAGCAAAAGTGTCGTCGTTTTGAGGATCCATGTAACGCAAATAATACCAACTGGAACCTGCCCAACCTGGCATGGTACTTAATTCATAAGGATGGGCCCCCTCTAACTCCCCCGAAAGGGGAGAACTGCCTTCGCTTAAATCCTTCCCGCTTGGTAAAGTGTGAAGTTTTTGCTCAATTTCCTTTAAAACTTGGTCTGTATCTGCTATTACTTGTTCATTGGTAAATCTTACTTCTGTAAAGCCAAAACCTTTTAATTCTTCCGTTCTAGCTTGATCGTATTCAACTTGTGAATCATGAATTTTTCCATCCACTTCAATCGTTAACATCTTCTCAATACACACAAAATCAACAATATTTCTCCCTATTACATGTTGTCTTCGAAATTTGAAACCTGTTTTCTTCCCCTTCAACATCTCCCACAACGCTTGCTCTGTATCCGTCGGGTTACTTTTCTGCTTATCAGCCCTAACTTTTAACTCCCCATAAGTAGATTTCCCTGCAGTTTCCCATGCGTATCTACTTCGTTCTTCCCCTTCGGGGGAGTTAGAGGGGGCTTGATGGTACCAATTTATCGCTCTTCCCAAAGGTGGATCACCAGCTTCAGTAGGTAAATATTCGTCTACTTCAGGGAGTACATGTGGGTATTTACTTTCATCCAACAACTTAGGAATTCCATCCTCAAAATACATTGGGATTGGTTCCCCCCAATAACGTTGACGACCAAAAACAGCATCACGTAACCTGTAATTTGTTTGTCCTTTTCCTAGCCCTTCAGTCTCTATTTTCCATATCGCAGTTTTCACTGCTTGCTTTACTTTAAGTCCATCCAAAAAATCGGAATTAATTACTTTTCCAGTTTTAGCTTCGTAAGCTTCCTCCTCAATATTCCCTCCCTCGATGACAGGTAAAATAGGCAAGTCAAACTTTTTAGCAAAAGCATAATCTCTTGAATCATGAGCAGCAACTGCCATGACAGCACCTGTTCCGTATCCCGCTAATACATAATCACCTAACCAAATTGGCACTTGTTTTCCTGTGAAAGGATGGGTAACGAAGGAACCCGTAAAAACACCAGTCACGTTTTTAACATCCGCCATTCTCTCTCGCTCTGTCTTGTTTTTTGAAGACAATACGTAAGCTTCTACCTCTTCTTTTTGATCAGCAGTTGTTAGTCCTTCTACATAATCATGTTCAGGTGCAATGACCATAAAGGACACTCCAAAAATGGTATCAGGACGAGTAGTAAAAACTGAGAGAGAAGCCCCCTCTAACTCCCCCGAAAGGGGAGAACTGCCCTCGCTCAAAACCTCCCCGCTTTCAGATACGACTCTACTTCCTCCCTTCCCTTCGGGGAGGGTTAGGGAGGGGCTTCTACTTATCTTAAAGTGTACCGTTGTTCCTTCTGATTTTCCAATCCAATTCTTTTGCATTTCCTTCAAGGAATCCGTCCAATCAACTTGATCCAGTCCTTGCAACAACCTTTCAGCATAAGCGGAAATTCGCAAACTCCATTGACGCATCATTTTGCGCTCCACTGGATGCCCACCTCTTTCACTTAAACCGTTAATCACCTCATCGTTGGCTAATACTGTTCCTAAACCAGGACACCAATTCACCATGGAATCGTTCAAATAAGCAAGACGGTAATTTAATAATATAGTTGATTGTTCTTTTTCCGATTTCTCTTTCCACTGCTCAGCTGTGAATATTTCTGTTTCCTCACAAGCAGCTTGAACATTGGTGTTACCTTCTTTTTCAAAAGTGCTGATTAGCTCGTCAATCGATGTCGCTTTTTGTGTGTCGTTGTTGTACCAGGACTTAAATAATTGTGCAAAAATCCACTGCGTCCATTTGTAATAATTAGGCTCACAAGTTCTAATTTCTCGGTCCCAATCAAAGGAAAACCCGAGCTTGTCCAATTGGTCACGATATCTCTCCAAGTTAGCGTCCGTAGTTACTTTTGGATGTTGACCAGTTTGAATAGCATACTGTTCAGCTGGAAGTCCAAATGCATCGTAGCCCATTGGGTGCAATACATTGAATCCGTTTAGTTTTTTATACCTGGCATAAATATCAGAGGCAATGTATCCTAATGGGTGACCAACGTGCAACCCTGCTCCTGACGGATAAGGAAACATGTCCAACACGTAACATTTTTCACCTTCGAAATCGTTGGTGGTTTTATACGTTTTGTCAGCTGCCCATTGCTTTCTCCACTTCTTCTCGACCTCTAAAAAATTATAATCCATCGTAATTGTTTGATTTTTCTGTCCACAAAAATACTTAGTATTTACTCAAAAAACGCCCTTTGATTTATATTATATTTGGCACAATCTTGTTCGAACGACAACTCCTATGATTCAATTTTCACGCATACTTGTAACCTGTTTTTTAACCGTTATAATAACTTCAGCTTCGGCTCAAAAAAACAAACTTTCGTTAGGAACCCAAATTCCACTGAACTATGCCGCTGCTTATGAAGAAAACGTTTATGGTGGGTTTTATGTAAATTATCATTTTGGTTACTTGACAGACCCATACACAAAAGTCCTTTTTGCAGAAGCAGAAACCAGGGGATTAGATGCTGGACTTTCCAATTTACTTGAGGAATATTTTCAAAGAGGAATTAGCCATCAAGGGCAAATAAAATACGCTCCAGATTTTTTTAAAGGATTCTATTTGGGGGGTTCATTCAAACGCAAAAACATCCGAGCAATTGAAATCCCGTATCAAGTAGCTGCTGATCATTTTGGGGTTGATCTCACTCCGTTTCAAAGCAATCCTTTCTTCTTGGCACTAATTTCCGATTTGGACTTTAACATCACCATGACCATTCCTGGAATTTTCATAGGTAAGTCTTTTCAACTTGGAGAATCAAACTGGTCTCTTTATTCAGAAATATCTTATCACAAAATAATAAACAGCACATCACTCGTTACTTTTACCGGTGGTGTAAGTGAAGTTCCTCTTTTGAACGACCCTGTAAATAAAGAAGTGAGATCCGCTTTGGATGAGAACGGAAACCTTTTTTCATTGAACATAGGTGTGAGTTACACTTTACCTTTTTCAATTAACAGGGCTGTTGCTAGCTTGTTCAAAAGGAAAGAAAGGGAAGACAAGCCTCAAGATAATTAGTCCGGAGGGGAGTTCTAAAAATTAGATTTATTGAGGCGAACGAGAAATTAAAAACACAGCATACATTAGTATGCTCAAAGCTAGAAAGCTTTTAATTTTAAAATTCAACGAAGAAAAAGCAATTTTTAGGACTTTCCGGTAGTGATAATAATTTCTTGCCCTTTGGTTTTTTTCCACAAAAAACTAGGAGCTTTAAAAAAGTACTGAAGCTTCACACCAATTAAATTGTGCATCCCTGCTTGTTGAAACCAAAAAGAATAAGGCACATTGCTTTTTTGTATTGGAGTCAAGGAGTTCATGTACAAGACATTGAACAAAACATTATCCGTCACTTGGAAGTTAAATCCAATGTGCAAACCCAATTCAACAGCACGTTGATCACTGATATCAGGTGATAATATTCCATTAGTAGCTTGTTCAAATTTTAAATTGTACGATGCTGATAATCCGCCTTGAATATATATTCCCCAAGCTGGAAAAACATACGACAATGGTATTTCCAAGTAGTCTGCTTTCAAACTAAATTCATTAAAATCACCTGCGTCCTCGTTTCTGCGATCACGTACACCTTTTTGCAGGTAGTTGAATTCAAACGCCAAAAAATGACCCTCTTTTTTCAAAGAGTATAAACCTCCTAACCCCGCTCCAAATCCAAACTTTTTAAACCCCGTATAACCGTCACCACTTAATTGACTTGTCACACCAAGAGCATGTGCTTCGTAAAATGTTTGGCTTCGTGAAGTATAAGCTAATAGCATGAAAACACACACCACAATGCACTTAAGGACTTTAATATTCATCATGACTACGGCTAGAAAAACTGATTTATACGATCGCAAAGTTACTCATTCTTACTCATTAAAGACTTACTCCTTAACAACGCTGTAAGTTATTCCATCAA
>JBLIBC010000083.1:0-10233 GCA_047632015.1 Glaciecola sp. | reverse complement strand
AATTAAATTGATACCGCTAAATTTGTGACATGAGGTATTGGAAGGTTATTGTACTTGTTTTATTCTTAGCGTCTTGTAAAAATGATGAGCCAAAGGATGTGATTGATACATCTCAAGCAAAAACCCTAGCTCAATATTTATTTTTAGATGTGTTCAGGCAAGTTGTAGCTGTTGTTCCTGAGTACGTTGCTGACGAAACAATAAGTGGATCGAATATAATAGGGAGTAGTAGTGTCTCTCTAGACAGCGATACTTATCCCAAAACTATTACCCTTAACTACGGAAGTACAAATCAACAAGATGCATTTGGAATTAACAGACGAGGTAAAATTCAGATATCAATTTTAAGTGATAAAGTCACAAAGGGAGATATGAAAATTATGTTTGATGATTTTTATTTGAACGATACCAGGGTGCTAGGAGAGCTTTCGTCAAGTTATGTGGGGTCAAGTACAAGTGATGATTACAATTTGGTATTAGTTGACCCATGTAAAATTGCTAATGCTAACGGAACGATGTCTTATTCTGGAAGTTGGTCCATAAAAATGAGATCAGGGAAAAGCACTTTTAATGTGTTTGATGACACATACACTTTAAATGAGCAAACTACTGGGCAAGATTTTGGTGGGAGGAGTTACAAAGCGAATTCGACTACTGATTACACTTTAGATTTTTCCTGCCGTTGGATTGTAGTCGCTGGAACAGGTGAAGTGAAACCTAACGATATATCAGATCAAAAGCTTGACATGGGTTCAGGTAATTGTGATGGAATTGTCGAAGCTGAAGTAAGTAAAGACCAGTTCATTAGTTTTCAAATTAAGTAGTCGTTTTTATTTTGATTAGGCGATCCATTAAGTAGTGAGATTTTCATGCTCAATACTGTTTCTAAAGTTTTTATTTTCAGATAAATATGCTATCTTTGCAGTCCGAATTTTCGGAAAAAATTATTAATTAATTAATTGTTATGTCAAATCAGTATGAAACTATTTTTGTAATGACACCAGTTCTTTCTGACGATCAGTTGAAAGAAACAGTGAAAAATTACAAAACCTTTTTAAAGGAAAAAGGTGCCGAGATAGTGCATGAAGACAACTGGGGGTTAAGGAAGTTAGCTTACCCTATTAAAAAGAAGTCTACAGGTTTTTATTTTCTTTTGCAGTTCAAAGCCGAAGGAAATGTTATTTCGGAGCTAGAATTAGCGTACAAAAGAGATGAAAGATTATTAAGATTCTTAACTGTAAGTCTAGATAAGCACGCTCAAGCGTTTAACGAGAAATTCAAGAACAAGAAAAAAACTACTAAAGCTTAAGAACATGGCAGATTCAGAAATTAGATACTTGACTCCTCCTTCTATTGAAGTGAAAAAAGGGAAATATTGTAGATTCCAAAGGAGTAAAATAACACACATCGATTATAAAGACCCAGATTTTTTATTGAAGTTCTTAAACGAGCAAGGTAAACTTTTGCCAAGAAGGCTTACTGGAACTTCTTTGAAGTTTCAAAGAAAGGTGTCGTCATCAGTTAAAAGAGCAAGACAATTGGCTTTGTTGCCTTACATTGCGGATAACTTAAAATAAAGAATAGAGATGGAAGTAATATTAAAAAAAGATATTCAGCCTCTAGGATTTAGAGATGATATCGTAAACGTAAAACCAGGTTTCGGAAGAAATTTTTTAATTCCAAAAGGAATTGCTGAATTGGCTACCATTTCAGCTAAAAAAGTTCATGCTGAAAACCTGAAACAAAGAGCAGTAAAAGACGCTAAATTGAAAGACGCAGCAGAGGCTTTAGGTTCTAAATTATCTGCATTGACAGTTAAAGTTGGAGCTAAAGTTGGTGGTACAGGAAAGATTTTTGGTTCAGTGGGTAACATTCAAGTTGCTGAAGCAATTAAAATACAAGGAATTGATTTAGACAGAAAAGCTATTAAAATTATTGGAGGTAACCCAAAAGAGGTTGGTTCTTTTGAAGCTGAGGTTAAGTTATACAGAGAGGTTGATATTAAATTTAACTTCGAAGTGGTAGCTGAATAAATTCACAGCTTAATACAACGCATAAGAAAAGGCTACCATTAGGTAGCCTTTTCTTATGCGTTGTATTTTGAAATGTGTTTATTATTGACCTGCTGTTGTTAGGTTGGAAGGGTTTTTCTTAAGCCTTTACAATCCAATCGTGGTTTGTTGTTTTAGCTCCGCGCTTAATGGCTTCCAATTCTTTTTTAAGTTGAATAGAAATTGACCTTTCCTCTACTGGAGGAAGTTCAAAAATTTCATCTTCTAAACCAAAAGCTGAAACATGAGTAATGGTCACTGCCGTTCCTGTTCCAAACATGTCAGTCAGAGAACCATTTCTGTGCGCCGAAATTACCTCTTCAACAGATAATTTTCTTTCCTCAGTTTTATAACCTAAATCGTGAGCGATTTGAAGCACACTGTCTCTTGTGATACCTTTCAAAATTGTTTCACCAGTAGGAGGTGTAATGATGGTGTCGTTGATGATTACCATCAGATTCATCGTCCCACTTTCTTCAATGTACTTGTGCTCCTTAGAATCTGTCCATATTATTTGGTCAAACCCTTCGTTGTTTGCTAACTGGGTAGGATACAATGATGCAGCATAGTTCCCTGCAGCTTTGGCAAAACCAACACCACCTTCACTAGCTCTCGCATACTTTGTTTCAATCTTTACTTTTACAGGTTGTTCGTAATATTTATTTACAGGGCATGTAAAAAGTACAAACCTATATTTTAATGATGGTCTTACTCCAATGTATTCATCAGTTGCAAAAATGAATGGTCTTAAATACAAAGCTCCATCAGGAGTGTTTGGAATCCAATCTTCATCTAGTTTTAGTAGTTCTTGTAAACCGTCTAATAATGTCTGGCTGTCAATTTGTGGAATACACATTCGCTCAGCTGAAACATTTAGTCGGTTAAAATTATCCATAGGACGGAACAACACCACTTCACCATCAGCGGATTTATGCGCCTTCATTCCTTCAAATATTGATTGTCCATAATGCAAAGTAAAAAATGCAGGACTAACAGTAATGTTTTCGAAAGGAGTAATCCTGAAATCTTGCCATTTACCATCGTAATAATCAGCCAATAACATGTGGTCCGAAAAAACTTTTCCGAATTCAACATGGTCAAAATCAATTCCTGAAAGTCTTGAATTTGATGTTTTTTTGATACTGATATTATTTGCCTTCATTTTAATTTACTTTATATAACCTGCTAAATTAACATAATTCCCTTTGAAATTACATGACAGCGCTAAAATAATTGTCATTATTTCCGTGTAACTAACATTGTGTCATGTTAAGTCAATTATAATTCAAGTGGCATTAGTATTGCTCAACTCATGGAAACTAAAAATAACATAATGGCAAAAGGAAAAATTAATGTTCAAGCGGAAAATATATTCCCTATAATAAAACAATTTTTATACTCCGATCAGGAGATCTTTTTAAGAGAATTAGTTTCCAATGCAGTGGATGCATGTCGGAAATTGAAAGCATTATCCTCGATGGGTGAAGTTAAAGGAGACATAGGCGCTTTAAGAGTGGAAGTATTGGTTGACAAAAAAGCAGGAACAGTTACCGTAAGAGATAACGGACTGGGAATGACTGGCGACGAAGTGGAAAAATACATTGCTCAAATTGCCTTTTCAGGAGCTGAAGAATTTGTTCAAAAATACAAAGATCAGGCAGAAGGAATCATTGGTCATTTTGGACTTGGATTCTTTTCTGCATTCATGGTAAGTGACAAAGTGGAAGTTTTTTCCAAGTCATTCAAGGAAGGTGAAAAAGGAGCTAGATGGATTTGTGAAGGAAGTACTGATTACTCCCTAGAAAATGAAGAGAAGGAAGCGAGAGGAACAGACATTATTTTGCACATTTCTGACGACGCTAAAGATTACTTGGAAGATGCTAAAATTGGCGAATTACTTTCAAAGTATTGTAAATTTCTTCCTGTTGAAATTAAGTTTGGTACTAAAGAGGAAACTATTAAATCTGATGAGCCGGAAGTAGAAGGTGAGGATAAAAAAGAGGATAAAAAAATCACAGTAGATAACATTGTGAACAACCCAAGTCCAGCATGGACAAAATCTCCAGCAGAATTAAAAGACGAACATTACCAGCATTTTTATAAGGAACTATATCCTGCAACATTTGAAGACCCTTTGTTTCATATTCATTTGAATGTAGATTACCCTTTTAATTTAACTGGTATTTTATATTTCCCTAAGTTGAAAAACAACTTGGAGATTCAAAAGAACAAGATCCAACTGTACAGTAACCAAGTGTTTGTAACTGATTCAGTGGAAGGAATTGTTCCTGAATTTTTAACCATGCTACATGGTGTATTGGATAGTCCAGATATTCCTTTAAATGTATCTAGGTCATATTTACAAAGTGATCAAAACGTTAAAAAAATTGCGTCACACATTACAAAAAAGGTTTCTGACAAATTGGAGTCTTTCTGTAAAAACGACCGAGAGGATTTTGTAGAGAAATGGGAAGATATTAAAGTGTTCATTGAATACGGAATATTAAGTGACGAAAAATTCGCTGATAAGTCTAAAAAATTCATGTTGCTTCAAAATGTGAAAGGTGAGTGCTTGTTACAAGATGACTATTTGGAAAAAGTTAAAGCAACTCAAACCAATAAGGATAAAAAAACAGTAATTCTTTATACTCACAACAAGGAAGCTCATCATGCTCAATTACAAAAAGCAGAGGAACGTGGTTATGATGTGTTGGTAATGGATAGTCCTTTGACATCACATTTGGTTCAAAAATTGGAGCAAAGCATGAAAGATGTGACATTTGCTAGAATTGATTCTGACACGATTGATAAATTAATAAACAAAGACGAGGAAGTCCCTTCCAAATTAACCAAAGAGGACGAGGAAAAGTTGAAGCCAATTATCGAAGAGGTAGTTGACAAAGCAACTTTTACCGTACAATTTGAAAGTTTAAACGAAACTGACGAACCAGTTACGATTACACAAAGTGAATTCATGCGTCGAATGGTTGAAATGCAATCCATGGGTGGTGGAGGCTTCATGGGCAACATGCCTGAAAGCTATAACTTAGTGGTTAATTCAAATCATCCTGTAATTGGCAAAATGTTGGCTGAAGGTGATGCTGAAGTTCAAAAAAGCATCGCAAAACAAGCATCCGACTTAGCCTTGCTTTCAGCAGGATTATTGAAGGGTAAAAACTTAACGGAGTTCATTGCGCGATCAGTAAGTTTGATAAAATAAAGGTTTAATTATTTAAGTTTAAAAAAGGAGCGCTTTTTGCGTTCCTTTTTTTGTTTAAATTTATATCCAGCATACTAGTTATTCAAAAGGTTCATGAAAAATTCATTGTACATCTTTTCCATGTTAATTATTTTTTCAACGAATAGTTACTGCCAAGTGACTGATTTGAAATTGCAATGGGGGGAATATGAGAAAATAGGACGGAAGCTGTACGGGAGGGAAATTGTGCATGAAAATGAGCAGGCAGTATACGTGATCGAAAAGGAGAGCAAAAGCATAAACCTGCTGTTTTTTCGAATACCAAAATCACCCGAATTAATATTGTCGGTGTACAACAGCAAAGACTTATCTAAAATTAAAACCAACAATTTAAGCTTTCCAAAAAAAGGGAAAATAAAGTATGATTATTCCTTTTTGAAGCTACTTGAAATCGAAGGTAAAATAATTTTGTTTGTCAAAGCGCTGGAAAAAAAAACGGATGTAGTCAAATTACTAGCTCAGGAACTTAGTGCAAACGGGACGCAACAAGGACCTATTTTTGAAATCGATCAAGGAGTAGCGACAAAGCCTTCAGGGATATTCCGAAAAGCAAAACTTACCAACTTTAGCGTGCAATTAACTCCCGATAAGAAACAAATTGGAGTAGTGAAATTTAATGCAGCGCAAGATGAAGATTATTTAAATGTGGGTTATAAATTGCTGGACGTAACTTTAAAAAGCGCTTGGAGTGGAAGTGTGAAGCTTCCATTTAAGAATGAATTTTTTGATTTATCGGCTTACGAACTGGGGAATCGAGGAGAGCTTTTTTTAATTGGTAAAGCATGGAAGTTGGAACGACGAGTAGGATTAACGGGAAGTTCAAAAACTAAGGTTTCAAAACAAGGAAAAGGCGATCCTAATTACTCTTACAAATGTTTAATATTTTCAACAGAGCAAGAAAGCTTACAGCAAGTGGATTTAGGGGTTGAAGGAAGTTATGTGACCGATGTAGCTATGAGTTATCAGTACGATAAAAACCAACTGTACTTGGCAGGTTTTTTCTCTGAACAATGGGGAGGTTCAGTAAGAGGAACTTTTACAAAATTCATTGATATTCAAAAGGCCGAGATCGTGCATTCAACGGAAAAAAAGTTTAACCCTAAATTTTTAGAATTGTTTTTAAGCAATCGAAAACTTAAACGATTACAAGATGGCAGAGCCGGTAACTACGAACTAGCAAACTTTAGATTGGATAATTTTACAGTGAAAGCTGATGGTAGTGCAGTGTTGTTTGCTGAAATGTACTTTGTACAAGTGAATACATCGTCTGTTGTCGACGTGAACGGATTCATGAGTACAAGGACTAATTACACTTATCATTATGGGGACATCATTGCAGTGTACATTAACAACCAAGGAGCTGTAAAATGGACAGCAAAAGTTCCTAAACATCAATTATCGTATAATGACGGAGGCCCTTTTTCCTCCTACGTAGTTAACGTGGAACACGATAAAATTTACATGATATTTAATGATCACCCACACAACATTCAAAGATTACAGGAAGGTGACGAAGTAAAAAAAATGGGAAGTCCAAAAAGTTCTGTTACTGTGGTAGTTGGAATTGATAATGAAGGACAAATGACAAGAAAGCAATTGTTTTCAGCAAAGGAGTCGGACTTGGTTTTTAGGCCTAAGTCAAGCTGGTATCAAAGAAACACATTTAAGAGCGACAAGATTTATTTGTTCGGATTAAACTATCAGTTGTTTTCAAGAGGGAAGTTTAAATTGGGATTACTAACCTTTCCTAGTAATGCAATGTCTGAATGATAAGGAGGAAGCCATACTTCACTGTATTCCAGAAACAGGCAGTTTTTACTGAATAGCAGCAGGTGAAAGGTGGTGCTATTTAAAAAAAAATAAAAAAAGATTAAAGTTTTTGTAACCTTATTGGAGTAAGTTACGTTAATGAAGTAGTCAAAGTTAGGTTAGGTGTTAAAATTAGTTCAAGAAACCGCTTTTAGTCAGGCGGTTTTTTTGTGTGGTAGTAGGGGTAATGCCTTGTGCTTACCCAACATCCCAACGTCACTGATTATTTGCTAAGTGGTTTTAAATGGGGTTGCCTCGCTGCTCTCGGCTGTACCCAGGTGTAACGAAGTCCGAAAGCAAAATTAATTGTTCCGCTGCGCTGCACAACCCTTTTTTTATATCTAATCTATTGAGCGTAAGCGATATTGGTAAGGGGTTGATTCACTTCGTTCATCTATACCCAGCTATCCGAAGTCCGAAAGCAAAAGTAATTGTTCCGCTGCGCTGCACAATCCTTTTTTTATGTCCAATCGGTATTTTCGCTCAAGCGAGCTTGGCTTAATACCGATTGGACATAAAAAAAGCCCGTCCATTCTGAACGAGCTTTTGCTTTCTTCGTGATTTGGCTGGGGTTCGAACCCAGGACCCTCTCCTTAAAAGGGAGATGCTCTACCAGCTGAGCTACCAAATCCTCCTATTGGGGCTGCAAATATACTAGGCTTATTTATATTACCAAAAAGAAAATGGGCTTTTTTTTTAGCAGCTTGAAATGCTTGAGGTTTCAAGGTGTAAACAAACAAAAGCCGTAGCTTTGAACAGTGAGTAAAATGGGGGGAAATATTATTTTAATTGGTTTCATGGGTTGTGGAAAAAGCACCTTAGGAAAGCAACTTGCAAAGGAGCAAAGTATGACCTTTGTGGACATGGATGACGAAATTGAAAAGAACGAAGACATGTCAGTTGCTGAAATTTTTGAAAAACACGGAGAAACTTATTTTAGAAACCTAGAAACAGCTTTATTAAAGTCCTTTCAATCCCAAACAGGACTAGTTATTAGTACAGGAGGAGGAGCGCCTTGCTTTAATGACAACATGACAACCATTAATTCCATAGGGAAAAGTGTTTACATTAAATTATCTCCTGAAGTTTTGGTTGATAGGTTGAAAAATGAAAAAAGTAAACGTCCATTAATTGCAAATTTATCGGATAAGGAATTATTGGAGTTTATTGAAGGTAAGTTGAAAGTAAGAGAGTCGTTTTATTTGTTGGCTAATGAAATAGACGAAGTTTAGCTGCTTGCAATCTTGAAATTTTCAACAAAATACGCTACGTATTCAGGGATTTTAGTTCCTAAATAGTAAGGCATATTCATTAATAAATAAGGTTTCCCTTCTGGTGTTTTTAGCTCTTCTATCCTAAATTCTCCAGCATAAATTCTTATACCATAACAATGATTTACTCTTCCTAAAAATTGATGTAATGATTTGAGGGTCCCTGCTTTTCCTGATTTTATTTCGATAGGAATGAGCTTGTTTTTATAGGTAAATACAAGATCTATTTCAGAAGATGTCGATTTTTTTTCCCTGACCCAAAAATGCGGTTTCTTGTTTTGGAAGGTACTTGTTGAAATTAATTCTTGCGTGATTAAATGCGGAATAATTGCCCCTTTATGAGTGTTGCTTAAATTTTCCATTCCAATTAATTCCGATTGAATTGACAAGGCATGATTGACCAATCCTGTATCTAAAAACTGTAATCTTGGTGATTTTTTTAAGTTTGACTTTACAGGCGGTTCTGTATCGGTGGTGGGATAAATTAATTGAATTATTTTGGCTGCATCCAAATTCCTCATCGCTTCTCCAACTTCTCTAGATTTGTAGTTCGATTCTCCAAAATTGTTAAATTTAATACGCTGATCAATGTATAAATGAGCCGTGCTAATGACATGTTTAATCACAGTTCTATCTGTTTTGCTAGAAGAGTATTTTTCGACATCGTTTTGCCAAGTTCCCCAAATGCTCTCGTATGCTTTTGGTAAATCTGAAACACTATTATGTTGAATGTCCAGTTTTACTATCTCTGGCATTCCTCCAATAATAGCGTATCTATTAAATAATTTCAGCAAGGTGTCATGTGCGATTCCTTTTACAGGAATAATATTTAATTGCTGTAAAGCGATTTCTTTATCAATAGCATCTAAATATTCGGCAAAATTTATAGGATGTAAGTAAAGGTATTGAATTCTGCCAACAGGAAAGCTTTTCACCT
The DNA here is from genome assembly GCA_047632015.1 of Glaciecola sp. GTDB lineage: Bacteria > Bacteroidota > Bacteroidia > Flavobacteriales_C > JBLIAZ01. The sequence goes on along the minus strand of JBLIBC010000083.1, from coordinate 906 downwards.
TATGCATAGCGAATTCTAATAACGATCCAGCAGCAATGACATGTAATTTGGGGATTTCTTCATAAAAATAACGAAGCAATTGAATGGCTTTTGGTGATTCTTGAATTTCATCAATAAATAATAAGGTGTCATCAATGGAAGTGGAAGGTATGTTGTTAGCCACAAATAGAGATTCTACAATTACGCTAACATCATCTGTTTTTTGAAAGTATTTTAAATCTGCCTCTTTTTCAAGATTTAATAAAATACGATATTCATATGTTTTTGAAAATTGTTTTACCAGCGTTGTTTTCCCCACCTGTCTGGCACCTCTTAAAATTAGAGGTTTACGATTAGTGTCAACTTTCCATGCTGTTAGTTCCGTTAAAATATGTCTGTTAAATTCCATAATCAAACTGTTGTAATTAATAAAATCTTATTTTAAAGATAAATAATTTTCACAAAGACAGGGTTGTTTATTCGTTTTTATGTAATAAAGTTAGTGTTACTTTACTTATTATTTGTAGCAAAGATTGACGTGTTTTGGTGGTGTACTCTTGATAGCTCATTCATTTCTTTTTGCTATTCGTTCAATCGTGAGTATAAAATATGGAAAAATATGGAATAGAATTCCATAAAAAGTCACTTTTGTTTATTGAACAACATGGAACATTTTTAACCAAAGTAGGTGTAAATGTGTACATCAAATTATCTCCCGAAGGGTTAGTTGATAGATTAAAGAATGAAAAGTCTAAACGACCTTTAATCGCCAACTTAACGGACGCAGAATTACTTCTTTTTGCTTTAGTACATGATAAAAATACAACTAACTGATTTAGAGCGTATTAATCGACGATAAATTAGGTTAAAACACTAATTTTTAGTATATTATATGAATATAATCACATATTTTTTCTAATGCCAAAA
>JBLIBC010000082.1:0-10284 GCA_047632015.1 Glaciecola sp. | reverse complement strand
CATATATCCATGAAGGCGCTCCATATTATTGGGGTAATATTAAATGGGGAGTTAAAGAAGGTATTTTACTGAAGTCAGGAATTTCAACAAAAAAAATAAGTCACACTTATGCTAATCCTGAAAGGTTACTGACATTTTACGACAAGCTAATCTCGTATTATGAAAACAATGGCTATCCCTTTGCTGTGGTTAAATTGGATAGTATAAATGTGAGCAATGATACTATTTCTGGAACCTTACAAATTTCCGAGGGGAAACCGTTTGTTTACGATACGTTATCGCTGCATGGTGATTTGAAGATTAGTAAATCATACTTGGAGCAATACTTTGGAATATTACAAGGCAAAGTATACAAGGAAAAGGAATTCATAGCTGTGGCTAAAAAAATAAAAGAATTGCCTTTTGCTACTCAATTTAAAAAACCAACGGTTGAATTTCAAAATGGTAAAGCAGTTGTCCATGTGTACTTGAACAGGAAATCAGCTAACTTTTTTAATGGTGTGGTGGGAGTTTTACCCAATTCACCGCAGTTGGAGCAAGTGAATGGGGGAAGTAACTTATTACTTACAGGTGATGTGAAATTGGTGCTTATAAATCAATTAAATAATGGTGAAAAAATTGATTTTGCTTGGAAAAGGGTAAAGCCTGAAACCCAACAATTGAACGCAGGCTTGGCATTCCCATATTTATTTAAAACCCCATTTGGAGTAGATGACAAACTTGATTTGTTAAAACAAGACAGCAGTTTCATTAATTTTGCTAATCAATTAGGAATGATTTACTCGCTGAGTTCAGAAAAGCAAATCAAAGTATTTTGGGAGCATAAAAGTACAAATGTACTTACCGTTGACGAAAGTAAAGAGGACTTACTAAGTAATAAATCAAATTCTTATGGTTTAGAAGTTCAATTAGAACAACTAGATTATAAGTTTAATCCAAGGAAAGGTGTTAAGGTAAAAGTGATTGCACAAGGAGGGATTAGGACATTAAGTGGGGCAGAGGATCAAGGGAAAATAATTGTGAATTTGCCAAGTGACGAGGAAGATGTAGCCATTACCTCGTTACTCCCAAAAACATCCACTTTATACAAATTCAAATTAGACATGGAGTTTTATTTACCATTGTTTAAAGTGACTACGATTAAGCTCGCGAGTAAAAACTCATACATCAACAATCCGTACTTGTTCAGTAACGATTTGGAGAGAATAGGTGGCTTTAATTTACTTAGAGGATTCGATGAGCAATCTTTATTTACTTCATTGCACAGTGTTTTTACAGTCGAATATCGTTTGCTACTAGAGCAAAATTCATTCATCGGGGTGTTTTTTGACCAAGCTTACATACAAAGAAACACCTTCTTGGATCAAAGTGATGATTTCCCTTTTGGGTTCGGGGCATCCATCAGTTTCCAAACTAAACCTGGAATTTTCACAGTAATGTATGCAGTAGGAAGACAACAAGGAAACCCTGTCAGTTTTACAAGCGCAAAAATTCACTTTGGTTTTATCAGCTTGTTCTAATTTCGCTTTGTTGGCTTTGAATTCATAGCTAGCTGTTTATAACTAAATTGCTGGTCATTGACACAAATTGGATTAATGGATATCTTTATCACTTAAAGTGAAAAAACCTCAAGTAAATATAAAGTTGAAAAGGGCATTAAGACCGTTACTTTTAATTGTGCTTCCTGTGCTATTAAGCACTGCCGTAGCTCCTCCAGTCAAAATACAAAGCCCAAATAATTTTTCAGTGGAATTCTTTTTACAAGAATATCAAAGGGATTTTCATGCTGGAGTATCTTTTAAAGAACTAGTTTTTGTAAGTATAAAGCAGCAAAAATTATATTCTTTAAAAGAAGGGAAGGTGCATAAAAAGTATAATATATCAACCTCAAGATATGGTGTTGGAAGTCAAAAAGGTTCAAAGAAAACCCCCGTGGGGCTGCATAAAATTCAAAATAAAATTGGCATTGGTTGTCCTGAAAACAGCATCCTTAAAATGGGTTATTGTTCAGGAAAAATTGCGACAGTCATTAAAGAGCCTGTTCATGGAACTGCTGATTATGTCACCACTAGGATAATGTGGCTAAATGGGATGGAAAAAGGTGTTAACAAAGGTGGACAAGTTGATACTTATGACCGAAACATTTACATTCATGGAACTACAGAAGAAGGTCTAATAGGAAAACCTGCTTCACATGGTTGCGTTCGCATGAAAAACGCGGAAGTAATAGAGCTTTTTAATAAAGTAAATGTCAATTGCTTAGTCCTAATATTGGACCACTAAACCAACTTCTGCTTTCCCGAGATTGCAATTATAATAAGTTTTCCTGTTTACTTTTTAAGATAAAATTCCTTCTCTAATTTTTCAATCATTACACTGAACACACCTTCTTCCGTGATTCTTTTTAGGTCAAGCCCTACAAATTCTAAATCAGTTGAGGTAAGCGTAAATGATACATCTTTGCTTTCGCCACTTTTTAAACTGGTTTTACTGAATTTTTTCAACCTCTTGTACGACGGAGTGATTGACGCATAATGATCTCGAACAAATAAATCAATGGCTTCCTTTCCATCCACTTTACCAGTGTTTTTTACTGTTACAGTTACCATTAAAGTTTCTGTTTCATTGATCGTATCTTGAGAAATAGATAAATTACTGTAGTCAAATGAGGTATAACTCAACCCATGTCCAAATGCGTATTCAGGATTGTAGCCACTATAAGTAAAGCCGTCCTGTGTTTTCTCGATTCCCATTTCAGAATATTTACAATCGTACAAAACCCTGTGTGCACTACTTCTTGGATAAGTAAAAGGTAGTTTGCCACTAGGATTATTTTCTCCAAACAAGGTTTTTGTAATTGCTGAACCACCCATTTCACCAGGTAAGTAAGCCATTAAAATTGCATTCGCATGAGGAACTATTTTCCTGATAATTCTTGGACGACCTTCCAATAAAACGACCACAATCGGTTTGTTCAGTTTTTTTGCTCTTTCAATTAAGTCAATTTGTTTTTCATCAATACCTAAATCCTTGATTGAACCTGGAGTTTCTGCGTAAGCGTTTTCACCTAAGCAAAGTACTATGACGTCAGCAGATTCCGCCCCTTTTAAGGAGTAGTTAACCAATGAATCATAGTTTGATGTCGAATTAGAATTCACTTGACTTTCACCCAAATAGCTTTTCATTTCATCTAAAAAAGTATTCGTTGTTTCAGGATACCTGAATTCCTCATCACCTTGCCAACTGTATGACCAAGAGCCATGTAATGCTGCCTTACTATTAGCTCCAGCTCCAGCTACAAATACTTTTGAGCTTTTACTCAAAGGAAGTAAGCTTTCCTCGTTTTTTAATAATGTCATGCTTTCTAATGCAGCATCTAAAGACAATTGTTTGTATTCCGCTTTTTTAAATTGAGCTAATGCTTCTTTTTCTGGAAATGCATTTTCAAACAACCCAAGCTCGAATTTTAATTTTAATATCCTGCCTACAGCTTCATCAATTCTAGTCATAGGTACTTCCTTTTCCTTAACTAATTCCAATAGTAAATGATAAAAACTCAAATTCAAAGGCACCATACTCATGTCAATTCCAGCCATGACAGCCATTTTTACCGCTTCTTTTTGAGTTTTTGCTACTTTATGTTTTGTCTGTAACATGATGATGTCTTCCCAATCCGAAACAGCAAGTCCTTCAAATCCAAACTCGTCTCTTAATACATCTTTTAACAAGTATTCATTGACATGAGTAGGAACACCATTTACCTCACCGGAGTTAATCATGATCGTTTTGGCTCCAGCTTCAATTGCGGCTTTAAATTGCGGTAAGTAATACTCACGTAACTCAATGTTTGGTATTAAAGCAGGTGTCCTATCCCAACCAGTTGAAGGTTTGGAATAACCTACATAATGTTTCATACACGAGGCCACATTTTGAATTTTGCTTACATCGTCACCTTCATATCCTTTTACTGCTGCTACACCAAAAGCAGTACATAAATTAACATCCTCACCATAAGTTTCAGAAAACCTAGGCCACAATGGTTCGCGACCAATATCAAATACAGGATCAAAATTCCAACGAACCCCAGACGCTCTAGTTTCCATGGCGGTCACTCTAGAACAATTAGTAGCATGTGCAGTGTTTCTTGATGCTGAAATTCCAATGTTATGAGGAAATAGCGTCGATCCAAATATGTACGTTGCTCCATGAATGGCATCAACTCCAAACAATACAGGAATGTGATGAGGTGTATTTTCAACAGCCGTTTTCTGGATGTCATTAATTACCTCGTGCCAACCCTCCATGGATTTTCTTCCTTCAAGCGCATTTAATACGGAACCCACATTGCAATCAACCAGCACTTTTTTAAGTTTCCCTGGGTCTAAAGCATGTTCTCCAACTGGAATATCTGTGGCATTATATTGTTTTGCTAGTACACTAATGTTTACTTGAGTCATTTGCCCAACTTTCTCTTCAATGGACATGATATTCAATAAGGAATCGACCTGCAAATCTATTTTTGATTTTTCTTTTGAAGCTGGTTCAATAGTTTGAGATTCATTAGAACATGATAACATTAATGCAATGCAGTTCAGTAGTACGAGCGCTTTAATTTTCATATTGACTTAGTGTGAGTGTGGATATGAAATTAGTCAAATAATAAAAATTTTGAAAGGATATTGAAATAATATTAATAAATGTACGTCTAATGTACTCTTATTCAGTAATTGTAAAAAACCAATGAGACAACAATGTTTCCTCTTGTTCTTAGGTGTTAGTAAGTGTGCTGACATAAAGGCGTAAAAGCGTTTATACTAGGAGGAATTATATGTCTGGAAATAGTTAAAAAGCATTAAAAAAGCGTTAGTTTTGAAATCACTCGCATGGACAAATTATTTATTCAAAGTACTAACAGTTCTCCTGAAATTGAATTCAACCCTGAAAACAATGTTTTTCGCATGTTGGGTGAATCTTGCATGAGTGATGCTAATTTATATTACGATCCAGTTTTAGAATGGTTAAGAACATTTGGATCAGGAGAAAATGTAAGTGCCACATTTAAGTTTCATTTTTCAGCAATTTCTCAAACATCCATGAAAATGTTATTGTTTGTTTGCCAGGAAATTAAATCAATGCAAATCGACGGAAGTGAAATTCACGTTTCTTGGTGTTTTTTAAAAGGAGCAGCAGATTTAAAAGAAATCGGACAAGACATTAGCTACATGACCGAATTAGAGTTCGATTTTGTAGTTATGGACCATGCATTGGAATTGGTTTAAAAGCTGTTTTTGTTGAATCATTTTGTAATTAGTCCAGTTGTTTATCCTCAAAAAGACTCTTTAATTTTTTCCAATCTAATATTGAAATTGACTTATTTTAAAATAAAATAAGCTTTTTTGTAACCTTTTGGAATATGTTACGTTAATGAAATAGTCAAAGTTAAGTTAGGTGTTAAAATTAGTTCAGGAAACCGCTTTTAGTCAGGCGGTTTTTTTGTGAGGTAAAGTGTAGCGTAAAAGCTATTTTTTATTATCGTTTAAATAACGTTCTTGAATCACTTCTTTTATTTTTTTCGCTATCATTTCTTTGCCTTGCTTTGAATAATGTTCGGTGGGCCAGTTTCTGTCCGCAAAACAAGAGTCAGGTACAGTGTATAAGTTGTCGACTACGATGGCCCCCTTAGTTTCATACCTGTCTATTAGTAAACTGCGGTTGTATTCAATCAGGTATATTAACTCATCTCCAGCTAACATTTTTGCTTCATGCATGTTTTCACTCAAAAGATTAAACACAACTTTGTAGTTCCTTTTTTTGGCAACTTTCATTATTTCATCAAAATCGTGGATTCTGGCGTTTGATGAAGTGTCAATTTTAAAAGCAAAATTCTTAACATAATGGCAGGCTAGCGGAACCAGTTCTTCCGAAAGGTTAGGGTTGGTATTTACCCACTCATGCCAAGCCATAGCTGAATCCCATGCGTTGACATTGTGGTATTTAAAGTCTGGTACATCAAACGTTTCAGTTTGCCAAGCAAGTTTCATTTCTTTAAGGCGGTCCTCGTCTGTTTTATAATCGTAATTTTTTAGAGACACCAAAAACTTATTTAAAATTATGGGGTATTCAGCCAACATGACTTCGGTTTTTGCAAGATAATTTTCGCCCAATGCATACCTCCAATTGGCTCCGAATGACCTGATGTTAAGTGTAATGACTAGTAGTTTGATATCGTTGTTTTTGTCAAAATTATTTATGACTGTTAGATAGGTGCCCGCATGCAGTCCTGAATTATCCACATGAGCAAGGTTTATATCTGGTAGCATATCATTCAACATGCTACTAATTCGGTACTTAACAGTATCCTTTTCGGTCATGTAAAAATTCGACGATTCTCCTAAATAAATGGCTTCAGCATTTTTATCCATAACCCACAAGTTTTCAAGAATATCACCGTGCTTACTTACATCATTTTTCCAAAATGTATTTTTATATATGATGTTTGATAGTATGATGATGACCACACAAGCTATTAACCGAGGTAATATGTACTTTATTATTTTCATTTGAATGTAGTCATCAGGTTAAAATTGAAAATAAATGAAAGGATTAGTATCAGCTCCCGATCTACTTAAAATGGCAAATATCAACACAAAATACAACGTCCACCTCGCTAGTACAGGGACCTTATTTAACTGAGTAGCAAAATTCGATTTTCTTGAAAACAGCTCTAAAATGATAAAGACAAGCAACAGTATAAAGGGTTCTACGAGTAAAGGTTCAATCTCCAAATTCCAATTAGTTAACAAAGAATAGTAGAACGTTTTAGCTGTGTTAAGGTCTGGACTTCTGAATAAAATCCATAAAAGCGTAACGATTAAAAAGGTGAACAACACTTTTAACGGTTTCATGAAAGCGCCTTTTACATCTGGCTTCAAGAGTTTTTCAATTAAAGTAAATAAGCCATGCAGTCCACCCCAAATTAAAAACGTCCAACTTGCTCCATGCCAAATACCACTGACAACAAATACTACCAAAACAGCAAATACCCATTTTAATTTATTTTGTTTATTGCCCCCCATGGGGTAATAAATGTAGTCTCTAAAAAAATTGGTCAACGTGATGTGCCAATTGCGCCAAAACGAGGTTAGCGAACGCGAAAAATAAGGTGTTCTAAAATTTTGAGTCAGGTCAATGTTAAACAGTTTTGCAACACCAATTGCTATCGTGCTGTAGCCGTGAAAATCACAATAAATTTGAAACGAATACAAAATCGAAACTATCAGTAAATTAACGCTACTACTGGATTCAATAGTTCCATAACCATGATCCACAATTATAGCTAGGTTATCTGCAACAACCATTTTCATGAAAAACCCGTAAAGAATTAACCTTGCACCATGTGACAGGTTTTCTTTATTAAGAAAAGCTTTTGTTTTAAATTGAGGAGTAAGTGCTGAAAACCGTTCAATAGGACCTGCGATAAGCTGTGGAAAAAAGCTAACATAAAGTGCAAAATAAATAGGGTTTCGTTCCACTTTAATTCTTTTGTGATACACATCAACCGAGTAGCTTAGTATTTGAAAAGTATAAAATGAAATACCTATTGGTAAAATAATGTCTGAGAATTTAATGGGTTTGTATGTTCCGTCAATTGAATCCGCTAAAAAATTGATGTTTTCAAAAATGAATCCAGCATATTTAAAGTAAATAAGCAATCCCAGGTTAATTGAAATACTGCTCCAAAGTATTAATTTTCGTGGCATTGTTACTTTGCTTGATGACAAGGTAACACCAGTCAAGTATCCTACAAGCGAAGACACTACAATTAAAATCAAGTAAGCAGCATTCCAGTTTGAATAAAAATAATAACTGGCAACCAGTAAAAGAAAAGGTCTTATTTTATATGGAGTAATGTAAAAGAGTACAAGGACAATTGGTAAAAAAAGCAGGAAGTCGAAAGAATTAAAAAGCATTTATTTGTTATGTATTCAATTGAGATTTTGATCCTTAAAATAACAGCAATGAAGATAGTAATTAGAGACTTATAAAAGGTATGTATTTACATCCCGAAGTTCAAATCGGGTACTGGTTCTTCGAAGTTTTCACCAAAAAATTCAAAATGAATTTTATTTCCTAGGTGTTCAATGACTTTAGTTTCATTAATGACATCAATAAATGATTCGTAACAGTATAAAGCCTCCTTTAACTTCGCAACTTCGTCTTCTTGTAAATTGACTATACAATCTATGTATTGTTTCTTTGAGCTATTGACATTACTGTTTCCTCCCTTCCTTTGGTCTTCATCAGGAGAGGGGAGGGTGAGGAATGCTAGTCTTTGAAGGTAGTTGTAATTTGGTTGGTTTTTGAGTTTGCAAAATAATCTCTTCACAACTGCATGGCAAGTCAGGTGGTCATGATGTCCACTTATTCCGTGTATTGGGTAAGTCACAATGATATTAGGTTTAACCTCCTCGACGTGTTTTTGTATTAATTCTTCAAATTTTATTGGATCTTCATGAGCCATTCCTCCATCAGCATAATCATGAATAGTCATTGAAGTAAGACCAAGCACCTCTTTAACTTTTGCCATTTCCTTAATCCTGACCTCACCCATTTCAGCAACGGATAAATTGTATTTGAATCTCATTTTTGTTGCCCCTCCTTTGGTTAAGGTTAATAAATGAACTTCTTCTCCGTTGTTAATTTGCCTGTACATAACAGGAGCAGGACCAAAAGATTCATCATCTGGATGTGGAAAAATATACAGTGTGCGCATTTGAAATTTAGTTAAGGGTAAAGGGCTTACATGCTTATAAAGTTACTGAAACTCCATTTGACAATTGTTTTTAATTGTGTTCTGTCGTCAACCGTATTTCTGTTAAAACTTTGTTCGCTTCATCAAAAAGTGGCAACCAAATAGAACTACTATTTTCAATGTTTTCCATTTGTTCTTGTGCAGAGAAAATTCCTTTATTGGTTAAAAAGTAAAATCTTACACACCCTGTATCAGGTATAGGTGTTTTGTCAGTTTTTAAGGATTTGTCAAGGAAATCCTGTCCCATCAAAATGTAAGGTGATACAGCTTGTCGAACATTTTCATGTTGTCCGCCTCCAACCACAGCTGCTCCTGAACTTAAATACATGCTAGCATCTCCTGTTTGATAAGCTGCGATTGTTGCCACTACATTACCTATGTTCCAATCCATTACAATTCCAAAAACATTTATTTCACCTGTTTGGGTTTTAATTCCTAATTGATCAGCAGTGACATTTAAAGCCATGTCCCTAAGTCCATTGAAATGGTTTTCTTGCACTTTTGTTTCTTTGACAGGATTACTTTTTTCATCACTGTCTTTACTTGTTTTAGTATTTGGTTTGCATGCAATAAAAAATACTGAGCCAATTATAATTAAAGCGGTAAATGTGAGGTGTTTTTTCATTCTTTATAGTCCGTAAATATCGTTATATTCTAAAAAGTCATTTCGACTAATGATGTATACCACTTCCTCGTTTACATCTAAAATTGATCCTTTTGATTCATCATTTCCGATTGGGAAAAAAATGCTAAATTTTTTGCCATCACTTAATTGGACGCCGTATTTTTTAACAGAGTTTTCAATGTTTACTGAATGTTGTGTGTATTCAAAAGTAGTGGTGTCACCATCTTGGTATACTAAAAAAGTATTTTCACTAAAAATCAATTCTGATTTATTTCCATCGATATCGGTTGCATTCCACTTTCCTCGATAGGTGTCGGATCCGCTGCAGGAATGCAATCCAATAATAAGAGCTAGGACCAGTAATGATTGTAATGTTTTAATTTTCATGAGTTGTATTAGTAAGTTATTTTTCAGGAGAGAACATCATCACATTCGAACGTGATCTTCTTCCGGAAATTGACGCGGAATAAAATCATTTTCTTCATCCATCATTTGACGTAAATCAATTTCAATTCCTCTTGCTATTATTGACATAGGGACTTCATTTAATATAAATAATTTATTATCAGGCAGATGCAAGTAGGTTACAGCGATAAAAAAATGTAATTTTTTAAAAAAAAAGCAATTACTTAAGTTTGTTCAGTAGTGGCAAAGTGTGATTTTTTCCTGTTTACAATCCGAAATTTAACGCTATATTTGCACAGTAAGTTTCTATGGGATAAATATTCTTCATCAAATCTACATAACCTAAAATGAATATGAAAAAAATAACACTATTTGGCTGTTTCGCGGTATTATTATGTCTCAATGTAATTGGACAATCAGGAACGTTTGGCCAATCATTCGC
>JBLIBC010000081.1:0-10309 GCA_047632015.1 Glaciecola sp. | reverse complement strand
TGAGGACGAGGAAAATATTCCAGAACCATTTGTGAATATCAATGACGTGGAAATGTAATAGTGATTTAAAGGAATTACTTCGCAAATGAAAAAGAAATTTAAATACTTATTAGGAACTGTAGTTGCACTGCTGGTCCTGTCCTTTTTACTGATTTATCTTTTAGCTTCATCACATGAGGAAGTGTTCCCAAACAAAGATGCTGTCAATTACAATTACGGCTTTTACCATGAAGACATTGAGAAGGACTGGTCAACGGTTAATTTAGACTCTTCAAACCAGACATTTAAAATGACCTACAAGTTAAGTAGGGCTACCCGAAATCCCTTTGTTGCTGGTTTTATTGTTAAAAATGACAGTGTTAAAACATTGGCAAATTATTCAAAGCATAACATGTTTCGGATACATTTAAAGTCAAACGCTGGAATGCGTATTCCAATCATGTTAACATTTAGTTACAAGGAAGGTGAAAAGAAAAAAAACGGAAAGGCATTTCCTATGCTAACACTGTTAAAGTTTGTCGATTATAATGAGCCAGGATACTATGATATCTCGCTGGATGAATTTACAATTCCTGACTGGTGGTACAGGGTTCACAGACTTCATCGAGATGAGGTTGATATGGCTAAAGTGACGTATGTAAGGGGAGTAATTATAGGTAGTTGTAGTCTGCTTAGGGAAAACATAACGGATTCTATTGAAGTGGAAAGTATAGCTTTTTATAGTGATAATTCTACTTTATATTTAACAACGTTTATTGTTCTTTTACTGCTGACGGCAATATCATTGGTTGTTCTTTTTAGGAAAAAAGTTAGAATAAGACAGTGGTAAAAATGACTGCTGTTTAAATTTATTATATAAATATATAAAAAGCCCGTCAAATATACTTTGACGGGCTTTTTAATATCAAATTTTGAATTTATTTCAAAGCATTTAGTGCCCCGTCATAATTTGGTTCTTCAGTCGTTTCAGCTACTTGTTCAGTATATAAGATAGTACCTTGTTCATCAGCTACTATAATTGATCTTGAAAGCAAACCAGTTAAAGCTCCGTCTGTAAACAATACACCAAAGTCTTTTCCGAATTGTGCTGTTCTAAAATCAGAGGTCATGATAACATCCTCGATTCCTTCAGCACCACAAAATCTTTTTTGTGCGAACGGTAAATCTCTTGAAATACAAACAACCACGGTGTTGTCTAAACCTGCTGCTGCTTGGTTAAAATATCTTGTAGACGCTGCACATGTTCCAGTATCAATACTTGGGAATATATTTAACACTACTTTTTTACCAGATAATTCCGCGCTTGAAAAAGCTGATAAGTCACTCTTTACTAAGTTGAAGCTTGATAATTTACTCCCTACCGCTGGTAATTCACCAATCGTATTTACTTTGTTTCCTTTTAATGTTACTGTTGACATGTTGTTTAGTTTTGATTTTCAGCGAAACTACACAAGGTAAAAAGCCTTTGAAAATTAGTCTGATATATATTATCTATTAGAGGTATATAAATGCAGCTATGTGGTTTGAGTATAGCATCATTTTTGTTTTACATTTGAATATGCGTTTTCTGCTTTTTATTTGGTGTGCTTTAATAGTTCCTGTTGTAAGAAATTCACAAGTTACTTTTAGTATTACTAAACACAATTACGGTGAAGTATTTTCCTCCACACCGCGCTATGTTGATGTGAACGTGACAAATAATGGTAGTAAAGATGTTTTGTTGTTTAGCATCCGAAAACCCAAAGAAGTCACTTCCGTTTTTACAAAAAAACGAATTTCACCAGACAGTTTGTCAGTGATTAGATTTCAAGTTAACCCAACAAAGGTTGGTGCTTTTTCATACAAAATAAAAGTGTTTACTAGCGATAGGGATGAAGCTACCACCATCACATTATCCGGCAACCTCAAGGAAATACCAGATGACAACAACCACTTGTATACTGCTTGTCCATCTTTTGGTGATAAACCAACAGGAAGAAACCCCAGTGATTTCAAATTAACTGTAGTAACCATTGATAAAGAAACTAAAAAAGAATTAAGTAAATCTCAGGTGACCTTAATTCAAAAAGGTGTTCAAGTATGGGTGAAGGAAACCGACAAACGCGGTGAAGTAAAAAATGACGCTTCCCTGGGTTTGAGTTACTTTTTAGCAACTCATTTAGGATATAACCCCTCTGAAAAGGGAGCATACATTAATTTTAAAAGAAACTTGGTAGTTATTGAATTGGAAAAGGACACTAGTATTGTTGTAATTACTAATGAAAAGGTTGCTGAATTAAATGACCCGATAATTAAAGTGGATACTGTTGCTAAAAACACCGTTGCTGAGATTGAAATGGATAAAGAACCTATTGATAACGAGGTGCCTGAGGAAATGAAAACGTTCGTTGAACTAGATCCAGAAAGTTTTGACGAAAAAGATTTTAAACCAGTTAATGTAGTATTTGTCCTTGACGTTTCGTCGTCCATGAAACTGGCTGATAGGGTAGAGCTCATGAAATATTCTTTGTTACAACTATCTGATATGCTTCGTTCTCAGGATAAGTTCAGTATTGTCACTTACGCATCGGGAGTGAGGGTGTTATTATCTCCAACCTCAGGCGACTCAAAAGAAGTGATTAATGAAAAGATTCAAAACTTGAGTGCGGCAGGATTTACTTCAGGAGGTGAAGGGATTAAGTTAGGTTTTAAAACAGCATTAGCCTCTAAAATTAATGATGGTGCAAACCATGTCATCATCATTACTGATGGTGCTTTTAACCGTGATTCAAAAGATTACAAAAGGTACATTAAAAAGTATCGTCGCAAAGGAATCACATTTTCAGTAGTAGGGATTAAAAACAAACCCAAAGAGGAGGATGCGATGCGCGAAGATGCAAATTTAGGAGGAGGTCGTTATGTTCCCATCATGAAATTGTCAGACGCTAAGAACAATTTGAAAGAGGAAATTAGGGTAGCCTCTTTTATTAGGACACCAAGAGGTTACTAGTCAGTTTTCATGTAGTTTATTACGTGCTGAAATCATGTGTTCATGAGGTAAAGAGAAATTTTCCTCTTGGAGTATGATAGTTAAGAGGTGAAGCTTTTTTTTTCAGGACATAAGCAACTTCATAATCGAAGAGGCAGGTAGTACTGATATTCTATAGAAGGTTTTACCTGTTTTTTATTTTAAAAGGTAGTATCGTGTCTTGATGTTTAATTAAAAAATATTGTATATTTAAAATAAATTAAATTAAAAATGAAAGATATATTTGTAGTGGTACTGTGCATGAGTGTCATTACTTTTTCGTGTGTAAAAAAGAAAGGGTGTACCGATATTGCAGCAATTAACTACGATAGTGAAGCGAAAAAGGACGATGGTTCCTGTATTTATATAGAGGTTGTAGATACCACCACAACAGATACCACCACAACAGATACCGCTGTTACTGATACTTCAATTACACCTGCCAAAGTGTTTGCTGGGAAATACGACAGCACATTTGTGAAAAATGATTTTATTCCTTCGTTTGAGTTGACAATGACATGGGACTCTTTAAATTTATATGGAGCAGGTTATGATTCATTGGACATCGATTTGGATGGCACTTACGATGTGTATTTGAAAATGTCATTGGTAAACTATGACAATGGTCAATTGCTTTCAGGGTATCCAAATCCATTTCCTAATTGTAAAATTACATCAAGCGGTGAATACGAATTTTCATTGTACCCTGAATATTATCCTATTGGAATGCGGCAGTACCGGTTTGATGATTTAGTGGACCGATTGGACTATAATGAAAGGATTGATACCCTTTCAAAATGGGGATTGGAAAAAGCCATGTGGCAGGACAATCCGGGAAATCCGGACAATCCAGCTTCGGGTGATTGGAAAATTGCCTCCTCAATATATTACATTGCAGTGAGAAAGTCAGGAACTAAATACGGATGGGTTGAAGTGGACGCCTCAAATCCAGAGAATCCTAAATTTGTTAGTTGCGCACTTCAAAAGTAATTGGTCAATAAGATATAGCACCAAGTTTTGATAGATGCTTTTTGCAGAATTTTGAACGGTTTTCATTAATTGTATTAAAAAAACACTTTATTGTAATACTCTCGTGACAGTTA
This sequence comes from Glaciecola sp., assembly GCA_047632015.1. Lineage (GTDB taxonomy): Bacteria > Bacteroidota > Bacteroidia > Flavobacteriales_C > JBLIAZ01. The sequence continues at coordinate 6,199 of JBLIBC010000081.1, read as the reverse complement.
TTTCTTTCTTTTACAAAATATCAAAGTAACTTTTTTATGAAAAGATTATTAACAGTAAGTTTAGTAGGATTATTTTTAGTTTGTTCATCTATGGTTATTGCACCAAAAAAAGATGACAGTTCATTGTATAATACCAAAGAGGGTTATGGTGCTGAGGGTTATGACGTAGTAGCTTATTTCGAATCTGGAGCTACTGTTGGTGTTGTGACGTTTGCAAAAAAGTATCAAGGAGTTAAATACAAGTTTTCCTCGAACAAAAACTTAAACCTGTTTGCCGAGAATCCACAAAAGTACCTTCCACAATATGGAGGATGGTGCGCCTACGCAATGGCTCTTAAAGAAGACAAAGTTGGTGTCGACCCTGAAACTTTTGAAATTAGGGACGGGAAACTATATTTGTTTTATAATGCTTGGGGAAAGAATACTTTAAAAAAATGGTTAAAGGAAGGGCCAAAAAAGCTGATAATTCAAGCAAACAAAAACTGGGTTAACATCAAGAAAAAAAGTTTCAAGAAGAAAAAATGATGATCAGTTGATCAAAAAAAGGAACAAGTAATAAAAAATCAATTACGTTTTCGATATGGTCTAATAATTAACCTAAGTCCATTGTTTGACCTAAAGTAATTCCAAGTCCAGTTTAAGAACACTATAGCTCTGTTCCGGAATCCAACTAAAAGCATCAAATGCACAAACATCCATACCAGCCATGCAAGGATTCCGTGAAACTTAAACTTATCAATTTCCACAACGGCTTTGTTTTTACCAATAGTAGCCATTGTTCCTTTGTCACTGTAAGTGAACTTCGTCTTTTTTTTGTTTTTAGCTAAATTGTTAAATTGTCGAGCTAAGTATGCTCCTTGTTGCATAGCAACAGATCCCAACATAGGCAATCCAATTGGATAACTTTCAGATTCAATAATTGCGGCATCTCCTAATACATAAATATCTTTATAGCCCTTCATCTCAAGGAAATCGTTTACAATAATCCGACGACCTTTCCCTATGTCTTTTGCTTCTATTCCTTTGGGGAATTCACCTTGAACTCCAGCAGCCCATATTAAATTGTGCGATATAAATTCTCTTTTACTTGTTTTAACAACCTTGCCTTCATAGTTTTCTACAAAAGTTTCCAACCAAATATCTACCCCCATGTTTTGTAAATATTTGTGTGCTGATTTCGACGATTTTTCACTCATCGCAGCCAGTACCCGGGGAGCTGCTTCAACCAGGTTGATTTTCATTTCCCTCAAATCTAAATCAGGGAAATCCAACGGTAAAATCTTATTTTTTAATTCCGCTAATGCACCAGCCAATTCAACACCTGTAGGGCCAGCACCAACTATCACAAAATTAGTAAGTGCGTTCCTTTCGTTAAGGTCTTTGGTGTTTAAGGCGGCTTCAAAATTCCCAAGGATTTTACTTCGTAAATCAAGGGCATCTACCAATGATTTCATTGGGACAGCGTTATCTTCAATGCTTTTATTTCCGAAAAAATTGTTGGTTGCACCTGTAGCAATTATCAGGTGATCATAGGGGAGAGTGCCAATATCACTGGTAATTACTTTTTTATTTTTGTCAATTGAAGTTACAGATGCAAGTCTAAAATAGGTGTTTTTTTCTCCCTTTAAGCTTTTCCTGATAGGGTAGGCGATTGAATCAGGTTCCAAACCAGCAGTTGCAACTTGGTACATGAGCGGTTGAAAAGTATGAAAATTATTCTTGTCGATTAGCACCAATTGATATTGTTTAGTATTAAGTGCTTTGGCAAGATTTAGTCCAGCAAAACCAGCACCAATTACTACAACTCTAGGGAAACTAACATCAGGAATATTCATCTAATTTTCTTTCATTAAATTTAAGAAATATGCACGTGAAAACAGTGTTGAAAGGGGTTTAAAAAAGATGGATGTTCTCGTCTTTTATTCAAGATTACCTTATCGGTGCTCAAACGTTATTTTAATGTTTAATCACTGAAAAATTATTCAAGTAATTATTTTAAAAAAGCTTATTATTCTTAATTATTTCAAGTGCTCTTGTGTTTAATTTATATCTTAACCGCATGAAAGTAGCACCTTTAAAAGAGATTAAATCAGAGCTAAAAGACAAGACAAAAGAAGAGGTGGTTGAGTTGTGTTTGCTGATGACGAAGTACAAAAAAGTAAATAAGGAACTCTTGACCTACCTACTTTATGACAAACAAGATGAAGGCTCTTACGTCCAAGATATCAAACATGAAATTGACGATCAATTTGAATCCATTAACATGGGCAGTTACTACTTTATAAACAAAGGGGTAAGGAAGGCATTACGTATTTCCAAAAAGTTCATTCGTTATTCCAAAAACAAGGAGACGGAAGCAGAGGTATTAATTTATTTTTGCTCTAAAGTTAAAGAGGTGAGTGGGTATTATGAACACAATACCACATTGATGTCCATTTATGATAAGCAACTAGAAATCGTTCGAAAAAAAATAACTGGCTTACATGAGGATTTACAGTACGATTACAATTTGATGATTGATGAAGTGTTGGGGGAGTCTGAGCTTTAATTTTTTTTCAAACAAAACCTTAACTTTAAAAAAAACTTGTTGTGGATAAAGCGATCATACTGAATGAATTAACCTATAAAGCCATCCGGAGTTCTGGGGCAGGAGGGCAGCACGTCAATAAAGTGTCGTCTAAAGTGGTTTTGTCGTTTGATGTGTATGGTTCAAAAGGATTGGTTTGGAGAGAGAAATCTTTGCTATATAAAAAGATAGGTAGCCGGTTAACGTCCGAAAAAGTGCTCTTGCTCTCATGTGATGATAACAGGAGTCAACTACAAAACAAGTCCAAAGTCATTGAACGTTTTTTTGAAATCATAAAAGCTGGGCTACATGTCCCCAAAAGACGAATAGCTTCCAAACCCAGTAAAAATTCTATAAAACGAATCAAAGCCAAAAAAAGCCAAAGAGGGGACCTCAAGAAACTACGAAAAAAGCCAGGATTGGAGTGATGTTAAATTTTGTCACCTTTTTTATGGTCTAAATTTCTCCACCTTAAATGAAATATCATCCTCTCCAATTTGATCAAAAGGGTTTTTCAAGTGCTCTTGATTTTTTTCTAAACTCACTCTATTTTGAGAAAAAATATTGAGCAGAAAAATATAATTAGTCGCTCTCTTTATTTTGTTACAACCTTTCCCCAGCTTATTCTTATTTTTAGTAAAAACCGAATGGATATTAAGCGTAAAACATATTCAAGAAGAGAAGCGATAAGGTTATTAGCGCTTTCTGGCCTCAGTATTTATGTACTATCGTGCTCTACAGATATCAAACCAACAGATTCAAAAAAGAAGATCCCTGATCCTGAACTGGTTAAGGTTCCAGAAACCACAGAATTAGAAGATATATTAGCATCAAATGATGTCGTTTTTATTGATGTAAATAATCCAAAGTACGATAGCCTTAAGCAAGGTTTTAACAAAGGAATAACCTTGAGTCCTGCTTTAATCGCATTATGTAAAAACACAGAAGGTGTTGCTCAGGCAATTAAATATGCTAACATTAAAAAACTTAAGGTTACTGTGAAAAGTGGCGGACATTCTTTTGAAGGGTTCTCCACTAATGAAGGTGGGCTGGTGATTAATCTTTCTTTAATGAACACTATCGATTTAGTGGAGGAAACCAAGGTCAAAGTGGGACCTGCTGCATTACTTCACGAATTGAACGACTTTTTACTTCATAAAAACAGAATTCTTCCTGCTGGATCCTGTGGAACAGTTGCAATTGGGGGACTTACGCTTGGTGGTGGCTACGGTCTTTTTGCAAGGAAATTTGGTTTAACATGTGATCACCTCGAAGCATTAACACTTGTGGGTGGTAATGGAAACGTTTATCAGGCTAAAAACGATGATGAATTGTTGTGGGCATGTAAGGGCGGTGGAAATGGAAACTTCGGCGTTGTGACTAGCATGACATTTAAAACTCATAAAACACCATCTTTTTTCCAACAATACAGATTTAAAGCTTTCAATTTGGATTTGGAAAGAGCTAAATTAATAATGGAAACTTGGTTTAAACTTTCAAAAAGTTTACCCGATTCATGTTTTAGTGCTTTTATACTTAATCATAAAACGATAGTGATTCTGATCACCAATTTTGAATCCTGTAAATGTGAAAGTCTTTCGGATATGCTTACAGCCCTAGGGAAGTTAATGGACAAAACTAGTTTAGGTAAAAAACAGAAATTAGCTAGATCAATAAAAAGATATTACGGACGGTCTGGTCCATTGTATTTTAAAAATTCATCAGGTGGTTTTTATGATGGTTTCAGTGATATTTCCGGATGTGTTGATGACATCATAAATGTGGTACTATCCACTCCAGGGATGCTATACCAAATCAATACGCTTGGTGGAAAAATTGATTCTGCTGAATTTGAGAATGCTTCAGCTTATCCTCACAGATCCAAACCATATCTTTCGGAAATTCAAACTTATTGGGAAAGACCTAAAAAAGGTGAAAGGCTTATGAAATCCTTCTCAAAGGTTTTGAATATTATTGAAGAACATGGAATTGACAGTCATTACAGGAATTACCCATGTAAAGAGATAAATGATTGGGAAACCAAATACTACGGAAAAGCTAACTACTCAAAACTGCAGAGCATAAAATTTAAGTACGACCCAAACGATGTAATTCAACATCCTCAAAGTATTAACCTTGAATCGAAATAATTTTCTTACTGATTTTGTCTGGTATTTAGTGTTGAGTGCTTTTGAGAATTCATGTCAAAATTCCATCAAACGAATTAAAGCTAAAAAAGTAAAAGAGGGGATCTGAAGAAATTAAGAAAAAGTCAAGGACGGATTGATATTACTTTGAGACACCTGTTTTATGATCCAAATTTATAATGAATTTCTCCATATTAAAGGAAATGTCGACTAACTAAACGTTTCCACGTAAATCGGAATGGTTTTTTATTGTTAACAGATATTACTTTTTTAAATTCAATGGTTCGTTAAACCTGATCGGCTGTTCGTCTGTGTGTCTTTTTCGAGATATTCACATCTTGTCTATTTCAAAAGGTGTTCAAGAGTGCTTCGTAGTTCAGTTGTTTACTATCTTTTGTTTTTTCGTGGAAAATTATTTAATCAGCTCTTGTAAATAATCGCCTAGCAGGTCTTCTAAATTTTCTTGATCTTGTAGTTGATCATATTCCACGTCAATGGAGTACAGTTCAACTTGTTGTCGTTCTGAAAGCTCAACATTGAATACGAATTCTTTGTAAGCATCATCGAGAAGTCCTGTTGGATTAACGACGTTCAAGGACTTGGACACTATTTCGGCAGATGCTGTTGCTTTAATTTCGTTCAGAACATGAATTACTTCGGGAGCAAATATTCCAAATGATTTCTCGAAGAATTGCTTAAATCCCCCAGTTGTTACCGATTGGTTCAGTTTTATTAACACATACACCATTTTTTCTGGTCCAGTAAGTCCTTGGACTACGTTGTACCATTGAGACCAATTTTCAAAATCGAATTCAGTGTCCTCAAGGTGTTGCTCTGCAGAAGAATACAATCGACCGATTAAAGCCCTGTTTGAAATTTCCGCCATTATTTTTGTAGTAGTTTATCAGCGATTTTCTTAGCATCAGCACAGTATTTATCATCACCCTTTAAACTCCATTTCCCAGACTTTTCAATATAAAATTTGACTGTTTTTTCTATCACCTCTGAATAACCACCGTAAGAGTTTAAAGTACTTTGGACTTCAGTAAGGTATTCCTCCTTACTTAATTCATCAGCAACTACAAGATCCCAAAGCCTGTTGATGCGCTTTGCTTTTTCCTTAAAAACAGGACTTGTCGATTTGTAGGCCATTAAAAAAAGCGACAGCGCTTTAGCTTCGGCAGATGGTTTTTCTTTTTTTATTGTCATAATAAATTGAATAGGGGTAGATGTCTTTTAATTTGATGCAAAGCTAATTGATTTCTGGCCAGGTTGTTCACCTATTATTCTATTTCTTAAAGGTGTTCACTTGTTCGTCGTTCCTCCTCGGTTGTTCATTATTTTAACTTTTCCGAATTTTTCACTTCTTGTATATTTTTTAGGTGTTCAAGAGTGCTTCGCCGTTCACTTGTTCGTCGTACCTCCTCGGTTGTTCACCTATTATTCTATTTCTTAAAGGTGTTCACTTGTTCACCGTGCCTACTCG
>JBLIBC010000080.1:0-10309 GCA_047632015.1 Glaciecola sp. | reverse complement strand
TGCTTTATTTTTCTGTTTTTTCATTTCTGAGTAGATTCAAAGCTATTTTTAACAGCAAAGAATAATTTTGAGCTGTATTTCCTTTTCTTTTTCGTGAGGCGTCTTCACCAAAAGTGACGTCCAATACCCAATGTAATTTATTTTCTATTGCCCAATGAGAACGGATAGACTTTTGAAAAAACTGCTCTGTTTCATCACCACTTGAAATAAAATATCGAGTGAATGTTTCCCTGGGTTTGCAGCTGTTTTTAAATTCTCGCATACTTTCGAGCTTGACTAAAGAAGTTAAGTTTTCCCATCGTTGAGATTTCTGAATACGGCTAAGGTCTTTGATAACACTACATGTTCTTGTTTCTATGCGTCCATGCCCAAAGTCAACATCTGTTATCGTTTCCACCTTTTTAGAGAACACAAAAGAATCTTGAATGTCTTGATACAATTCGGGTTGGTTTTTACAGCTAAAATATAATTGGCATCATTTTTAATGATTTTTTCAGCAATATCTCGTTGACAACCCATAGCATCAATGGTCACAACGCAATTCTCTACGCATAAAATTTCTAATAATTCGGGTATGGCTGTGATTTAATTTGATTTTTCATTCACTTTTATTTGCCCCAAAACAAGGTTGTTTTCACAAGTCTAGGCACTTACCATGTGGATAGGTGATGTTTTGCCGTGTTCCTCAGCCCCTCGAATTGTTTTGCCATCAATAGCAATCACTTGACCGCTAGATAAGTTGGATGTCGTGTTAACCCATTCCATAAAACAGGCTTCAAACTTAATGCTGTCAATGGTTGAAAAGACTCTGTTAATAGTGTCTTTCGAGGGTATTCCGTGAGGGAGTTCTAAAAATTAGAGAAGAAAATCTATTTTTGATTTTGAAAAAGCAACCATTTGTTCCCATGTTTCTGCTCCGCAGAGAACTGCAACCATTCCAATGGCAATGACGTCGGTTAAATTGTGTAGCCTGTTGATGTGACTTCGAGGGTCTTCTACTTTACTAAAATTCGTACTAAACTATTTTTTGATTCCATTTAACTGTTTGATTAGCCGATAAATACACGGAATATACGCTAACAAAACAAACTTATCAGTTGATAATAAGGTGTTTACAATATAATTTTTAACGTTGAAAAAGTATGATTTTGCCCTGCAAGCCAATCCGCCTACCTAGTTGTTTTGCATTTCCGACAACACTTTATAGATTCCTTCTTTACCTATCAATTCATCATGCGTGCCTACTTGCGATATTTCACCTTCGTCAAGGACGATTATGCAATCTGAATTTCGAATGGTGGATAACCTGTGGGCAATTACGATGGAAGTCCTGTTGAGCATTACTTTATTAAGTGCGTCTTGCACAATGTGTTCTGATGAGGTGTCTAGGGCAGAGGTAGCCTCGTCTAATATTAGTATTGGTGGGTTTTGAAGTACAGCTCTTGCGATACAAAGTCTTTGTTTTTGTCCACCGCTTAATTTCCCTCCTCCATCTCCAATAGTGGTGTCTAATCCGCTTTCTAATTTTTCAACAAATTCAAGAGCGTTTGCTGTCGCTAATGCTGAAGTGATTTGTTCGTCTGAAATGTCGTCAATACCTAAAGTCAAATTGTTCCTTACTGAATCATTAAATAAAATGGAGTCTTGAGTTACAATACCTGTAAGTCTTCGTAATTCTCCAAGGTCAATGTTTTTAATGTTCTCGTTGTCGATTAACACTTCTCCTTTTGTGGCTTCTTGAAAACGTGGAATTAAATCGGCCAAAGTGGACTTGCCACTTCCTGAATGTCCAACCAATGCGTAAGACTTTCCTTTTTCAAATGTGAAGTTGATGCCTTTTAACACCCAGTCTTTTTCGTATTTGAAATGCACATCTTTTAATACGATGTCTTGATTTAAACTGTTTTTAGATAAAGCATTTTCCTTGTTGTTGATCGTAATATCTGCGCTAAGTATTTTTTCAATTCGATCCAATGATGCAGACGATTGATGCATAGAGGTAATAGCATCGGTAAGTCCTTTAATTGGGGTGATTAAGCCATATAAGTACAGGAGGTACATGATGAAAGTCGCTCCGCTAAATGTGCCTTCAAACACCCTGTGGCCGCCAACTAACAGGACTACACAAAACATAATAATACCTAAGAATTCACTAGTAGGTGCTGCCAAAGTTTTTTTACGGAATGCTCTTGTGGATAAAGTGAAAAACTGGCGGTTGTATTTTTCGAATTTCCCAACGAATATTTTTTCAACTGCAAATGCTTTTATGATTTTAAGCCCACTTAAAGTTTCCTCAAAAACAGTGACAACTTCGCCAATTCTTTCCTGTGCTTTTGTGGACGTTCTTTTTAATCCTTTTCCAATTTTTGAAATAATAATTCCTACTACAGGAACAAGAACCAATACAATTAAAGTTAACTGAGCATCCACAAAAAACAGCATGCTTAGGAAAAAAGCGATGGTAATAGGTTGCTTAAAGAATGCTTCAATAGCTGCGATACCTAATTCAAGTTCTTTCACATCGGAGGTCATTCTACTCATGATGTCTCCCTTTTTTTCATCGCTAAAAAAGGAGATAGGAAGCTTAAGTACTTTTTTGTACACTTCCTTCCGTACAATTGCGATGATGTCGTTCCTTATAGGAGCAAGGACCCATCTTGCCATGTAAGTAAATACATTTTTGAGGAAAAAAGTAATAATAGTTAATACTGCTATTATTAATAATACCCGCTTTTTTCCGTCAACTACGCCCGTGCCGTGGTTTAAAATCATGTCGGCAAACCAACCATTTAGTTCAAACTCGAAGAACTTCATCGTAAAGCCATCATTAGGATTAACTCCTGTGAACTGAGTGTAATCAAAGTTAGCATCTTTGAAAAGTAAGTTCAAAATTGGATTCAACATGGTGAGTGAAACCGCGTTGAATACTATAGCCAATACATTGAAAATCAAATTTAGGATCCCGTAACCTTTATAGTGCTTTACGTACTTAAGAAGCTTGATTAAACTTTTCATTCAGGGAATTAACGTTAAATAGAGTGTAAAAGTCTTAATTATATTTAAACCAATTGGCCTGTTTGTATTTTTTACGAACGTTATTTTTTATTTATCAAGGTAAAAAAGCCAAGCATAGCATATACTTTGTTTTTCGTTTTTTAACGAAGGTAAAGGAAAAATAACAAGTTAAAAACCAGACCAGCCAATTGGTTTAAGTATTTATGGACTGATGTCCAAAAATATCGTAAATTCGGCAGACTAAAGAAATTATTGTAAACCGTTTTAACCAAAAAAGATGAATATTAAAGTATTATTAGGAAGTTTTATAATGGCTGCTATGTTGATGGTAGGATGTTGTAACGGAGATTCTTGTAACAAAGATGCAAGTCATTGTAGTAAATCTGACTCAACGAAATGTTGTAAAGGTGATAAAGACCACTGTGACAAAAAAGAAAAATGTGAAGCTGATTGTAAAAAAGCATGCTGTGCTGAAGATGGTGAAGCTCAGGCTTGTGCAGCTGATTGTCAAAAAGCATGTTGTAAAAAAGATGAAGGAGCTCACAAATGTGCGCACGCTGATTCTGTAGCATGTACTGAAGCTTGTCACGCTGCTCATGAAGCTGCAACTGATTCAACTGTGGTTGAAGAAGAAGCAACTGAAGAAGTGGAAGAAGAGCATGATCACGAAGGACATGATCACTAGATCATAAAAAATACATATTATAAAAAAGAGCGACTTTAAAGTCGCTCTTTTTTTATGCTCTTACTTTGGCTAAAGTTTTGACTTTTTGTTTTGAAATGTTCTTTTATTGTAGAGTCAGTTATTTAACCCTTTTTGTTTCTCGGATGGAAATCTAATATTACACTTCTTAAATAATCCCTGTCCAAATGGGTATATATTTCAGTGGTCGTGATTGACTCATGACCAAGCATTTCTTGAATTGCCCTAAGATCGGCACCACCTTCCAGTAAATGAGTAGCAAAACTATGGCGAAAAGTATGCGGGCTGATGTTTTTCTTTAGTCCAGCTAAAGTGCACAAGTCTTTTACGATTGTAAATATCATTACACGTGTTAATTTTTTTCCTCGTCGGTTTAAAAATAAGTGGTCCTCAAATCCGGATTGAATGTCCATTTTATTTCGGTAATTGTCCGTGTACAAATTGATTTCTTTGATGGCTTTCCCTCCAATTGGCACTAACCTTTCTTTGTTTCCTTTTCCAATGACGCGAACAAATCCTTCGTCAAAATATAAGTTGCTTATTTTTAGTTCAGTGAGTTCAGAAACCCTTAGGCCACAACTATATAAGCACTCAATGATAGCTTTGTTTCGTTGCCCTTCTGGTTTGCTTAAATCTATGGCAGCGACTAGTTGATCAATTTCGATAACACTTAATGTGTCAGGAAGTTTTCTTCCAATTTTGGGAGTTTCTAATAAAACCGATGGGTTAATGTCAACGTATTCCTCCAACAATAAAAACTTGTAAAAAGCTTTAATGCCTGATATGATTCTTGCTTGACTCCGTGCGTTCATTCCTAAGTCAGCAACCCAATGAACAAATTTTAGTAATTCAGGCAGTTGAAGTTTCGTTATGTTTTTTTGAGGTTTTAAATAAGCGCAAAATTGTGACAACTTATCTAAATCCGTTAAATACGCATCAATGGAGTTTTGCGACAAACTTTTTTCAAGTTTGAGGTATGCTTTGAACTCTTTTGTGATGCTATCCGACAATGCTATTTTTTTTATTAGATGGGATTATTCTACTCATTAAAAATACAACAATTACGGTTATACAAGCTGTAGTGCCAAGAACACCTCCAATTCCTGAAAAATAGTCAGTGAATACATAGAGTGTCAAGCCGTATAATAGTCCAGCAATTACAATCTTAAAGTAGGATAACTTGCTAGAACTACTCATGCCTACGAATGAAGATCCAAAAAAGTAGGTACTGTATAATTCATGATCAAATGAATAGTAGCTGTTTATTAACATGGCTGAACAAGCAAAAAACAAACTAAGCAATGCGGAACTTTTAACCGTGGTCCATTTAACTTTGTCTACAAAGTAATAGGTGAGTACAGTACCAGCTATGGATGTGAGTAAGATTCCTACCATTGCACGAGAATCCAAATGATTACTGAACCAAAACCTATGCTTCCCAATTTCCCTCCAAAACCTGTTAAACTGCTATTGAAAAGAGAAAATAACACCCCTCCAAGCACACAGCTAACTGCAATTCCTACATTATTTGGAAGCCAATAAGTGGAAACCATTCCTCCAAAAGTTCCAGCATATACTGCTGCTTGATGTGAGGTCAGGTTTAAGCTTTTAATTTCAGACAGTAACACAAACATTGTAGCCAACAATGCTGAGGCGATCACAGTACTAAAGTAATTTTGAAGGTAAATAGTTCCGACAAAGCCAATGGAGAAAGCTAAAGTGTTTTTAATGAACCCAATCGCGTTTATTTGTGGCTTGTCAAAAGACAAAAGGAAGTAGAATGGTAGGAGGAGTATAGGAAGTAGTAAAAAGTGATTGGGGGCTGCTTTACATGATTCATGATGCAAATGCAAGACAAAAACCAAATGCATACTTGCAAATAAGATACTTAATGGAAGGTGTTTTTTCGTTTTGCTTTCCATTTTGCTCACAAAGATTTTAGGAGCAAATTATGTTGCTGATTTCCAGAGGACAATGAACAATGTGATCCGGATTGACTATTTGCATTTCATTTTCTTTTGCGTAACCGTAACTCACTCCAATGGTATTCATCTGATGGTGTTTTCCGCCAAGAATGTCATATTCTCTGTCTCCAATCATGGTGCAGGTGTCAGGGTGAGGTAGCCCAAACTGGTCTTTTACTTCGTGAATAATATCCTTTTTGTCAGTACGGGTTCCAGTTAAATGGCTGCCAACTACCACGTCAAAATAGTCGTCAATGTTGAAGTGGGCTAAAATGATGTTGGCAAAATAAGTTGGTTTAGCTGTAGCTAGAGCTATCTTGTAGTTATGTTCTTTAATGGTGTCAAGCATCTCAATTACGTCCTTATAAAGGGAGTTTTCATATATCCCTTCGGTCGAAAAATATTCGCGGTAATACTTGATGGCTTGCTTTTGGTCGGCTTCTTCAGAGAAGTAATTGTTTTTAAAGGTGCTTAGCAATGATGGACCAACAAATGCTCTAAGCTTTTTTTGATCATCTTCTTGAACCCCCATTTTATTCAAAGCAAATTGAATAGAATTAATAATACCGGATGAGGAGTCTGTTAGGGTGCCGTCTAAATCAAAAAGGATATGCTTACTCATGACCTTGTGTTTACGCATGTAGAGATTACTCAAGTGAGCAAAAAACTACTTTGAAAATTCATCCACTTCCTCTTCGTCTTCAAAACCAACTAGTTTGGATTTTTTCTTGAACAAGTAAGTTTTGTTTTCATTCCGTTTTAACAAACGTTGAATGTTTTTTTGGTGTGTCAGGACCACAAGGATTGACACTACGACCGAGAAAATTATCAGAGCTGGCACTTGACATTTAAAGACAAAAATCACCATTATAGGAAAGCAAAGGCCTGCTAACATGGAGCCAAGAGAAACATATTTTGTAACAATTAGAATCAACAAAAAGACTCCCAATGAGCACAGCGCCGCAGGAGGATGTATAGCTAATACAATACCTAACAAGGAGGCAATACCTTTGCCACCTCGGAACCCAGCAAAAATTGGAAATACATGTCCAATAACCGCTGCGAAACCAAACGCTAATTTCAAGTTGGTGTATGGAATAACTTGACTAACATCAAACTTAGACTGCAGTTTAACAAGAATAAATGCTGCTGTAAATCCTTTCAGGATATCAATAAGTAGTACAGGAATTCCTGCTTTTTTCCCCAGTACCCGGAAAGTATTAGTAGCGCCTGCGTTTCCACTTCCATGCTCTCGTACGTCAATGTCGTAAAAGCGTTTTCCAATCCATACCGCAGTAGGTATGGAGCCCATGAAGTAAGCTAGTACTAAAAGTAAAATGATGGTTAAAGTCATCTGTAATTAAATCGTCAACAAACGAAAATAAGTAAATTAGGGGGTTATACGATATTGGACGTAGTTTTTTTGTTAACAGAGTTGCGGATCAAAATTATTTTGAACACTTAATTTTGTAGATTAACGATATGTAAATCATGTAATTAAAGGTGCCGATAGTGCTGTGTTTCGTTTCAAATTTTGATGTTTCCAATTATAGGAAAATGGTCTGAGGTTCCACTTTTTAACACCTTAAATTTTACTGGTAAAACATTTCCTCTGAGCATGATGTAATCCAAGGTTAACAGTGGGTCTATTTTACTTGAGTTTGGAAATGTAAAGTTGAACTTTTTACCCACTTTTTGATTTAAATCACACCAATCTTTTTCCGCATCTCTAAATATTGGTTCATAGGATGTAGTGTTGAGGTCTCCAATTAAAATTTGTGCATCAAACTTAGTTTCACTTTTCTTTACAATCTTTGAAATCACAGTTATTTGACTAGCTCTTGTGTTATAATTGTTTTTGTACAATTCCATGAAGTTGTCTGGGTTTTCAACGGCGACACCAGGCGAGGCGAGGTGTACATTGATTAATTGAATCAGTTTATTTTGAATTTTCAATTCAATTATTTGTGCAAATGGACGGTTGCTTTTATTGTTACATACTGTCTGAGCAACAATTGGATGCTTAGAGTAAATCCCGATTCCATGAGTTCCTCTCATTGGAATTAATTTTCGAAAGCGGTAGTCATGTCCAATTGAATTTCCTAAAATCGATTTCCACTGAGGGGTTAATTCTTGAACGACCAAGATGTCTGGGTCAGCTTGTTTTATTGTCTTGATAACGCCTTTTGGTGACCTGTTTTTGAAAAAGACATTGTAACTCATCAATGATAGTTCAGTGTCAGTTGAGTCGTTGTCCAATGAAGTTTTATTGACTGAAGCCCATCCCCATTCGAGTATGAATAAAATTAGGGAAATACGAACTGCTTTTATTATCCAATTAGGGCATTCTCTGACTGCGACTCGGTACATTAAATATGCACTAAACATTAAATAAAACCACCTGCCGAATATCAGGGCAGAACCAAGAAAGAAATGATTTCTACCCAACAAAACAAACCCTAAAAACAATACGTACAACGGAATTGTAATTTTTAAGAAGAGGCTTAGTTTCTTTTTTATAAATGCCATTAATAATATTAAATGAAGATTTTACTTTAAGCTAAACCTTCATTTTCTTCTTATTATTGTGGGTCCGACTTGTTGATTTGTTTCCACCTTTCTCCTGCCGGAATTTCGATTTCAAGGCGGTTGGATTCTGGTACTATTGCGCATTTGTACTTTTCATTATACACGCAATAAGGATTGTAGCTTAAGTTAAAATCAAGAGTGCAAGTGCTGTCATTAATCAATTTGGCATCTACGTATCGTCCTCCTGGGTAACTGTTTTTATGAGTGTCTAAAAATGGGATAAATAAGCTATGAAGCGCTTGACCTGCGCTTGAATAAGCCAAAAGAGAGCAGTTAGTATTGTTGATCTTGAAATGTAAGTTCCCCCGTACTACATGTATTTGTTTTACGTCATCGCTTTCAAATAAGCTGATGTATTTTGGGATTGCAGCAGCTATAAACTTAGCTTGTAGCTTGTAAGTTTGATCCACTTCAAAATACGATAATCCTTTAAAATCAATCAATTCCTTTTTTGACAAAGGGGATGAAGTAGTGTTCGTGAAAGATTCATTCTTCATTGCTCTGAAATCCTTTACATCCTTGTCATATTGTGAATTACCTCCACATGAGTTGAATGTAAAAAGCAAGAGCCCCGCAAATATAAATGCAATGATTTGAAGAGGTGTTCTATTGCAGTTGTGGAGGGCGGACATGAGCTTTTTATTCTATTACTTTTAGAAATTCACCTTTTACAATGCTCCTTTTGTACTTGGTAAAATTAAATGGTAGGGGTCTCGGCGAATGGCCACTTTAATGGCTCGAGCTAAAGCCTTAAAAATTCCTTCAATTTTGTGGTGTTCATTTTTCCCTTCGGCTTTGATGTTAAGATTACAAAGCGAGGTGTCACTAAAGGACTTAAAAAAGTGCTCAAACATTTCAGTAGGCATGTCGCCCACTTTTTCTCTGTTGAATTCTGCATCCCACACTAACCATGGTCTGCCACCAAAATCAAGTGCCACTTGCGCTAAACAATCATCCATTGGCAAGCAATAACCATAACGGTCGATACCAAGTTTATTTCCCAATGCTATTTTAAACGCTTCGCCTAATGCTAAAGCTGTATCCTCAATGGTGTGGTGCTCATCAATGTGTAAGTCACCCACTACTTGAATACTTAAATCGATACCTGAATGCTTAGCTATTTGATCCAGCATGTGATCAAAAAATGGCAAGCCAGTATTCATGTCACCGATTCCTTCACCATCCAAATCGATGTGGATAGCAATTTTGGTTTCCTTGGTGTCTCGTTGAACAGTAGCTGTTCTTTCACCTGCCGCCAAATAGGTATATATGTCCTCCCATTTAGTGGTTTCAAGAGCAATACAAGGTTTTAAAGCCTCTGCCTTACTGGCAATCTCATCCAGTCCTTTTCCTTCCTCGTTGTTAATCCAAATGGCTTTTGAACCTAAGTTTTTTGCTAATTCTACATCAGTAATTCTATCACCGATTACAAAAGAATTGCTTAAATCGTAATCACCGTCAATGTATTTTTGAAGCAAAGCTGTTCCTGGTTTACGTGTCGGCGCATTGTCTTTAGGAAATGTTTTGTCAACGACTACTTCGATAAAGTCTATTCCTTCATTTTTAAAGGCTTCCATCATTTTGTTTTGAGCTGGCCAGTAAGTGTTTTCTGGAAAAGAGTCAGTTCCTAAACCGTCTTGGTTGGTTACAATTACCAATTCAAAATCAAGTTTTCGAGCAATTTCACCCAACCAACGAAAAACACCTGGATAAAACTCTAATTTTTCAAGGCTGTCTAATTGATAATCAATAGGCGGCTCAATAACTAAGGTGCCATCTCTGTCTATGAACAGTACTTTTTTCATTTTATAATGCTTTTAATGCTTCAATTAAAGTAGTATTTTCTTCCGCAGTTCCCACAGTTATTCGCAAACAGTTGTCGCAAAGTAATACCTTGGAGCGGTCTCGTACGACTATGCCTTTTTCAATGAGTTTTTGATAAACCTGAGCAGCGTCTATTATTTTAATAAGTAAAAAATTAGCGTCACTTGGGTATATGTGTTCAACTTTTTCCAATTCTGATAAAGCTTCTTGTAAT
>JBLIBC010000079.1:0-10373 GCA_047632015.1 Glaciecola sp. | reverse complement strand
TATACACTCTTCAATCACCGAAAAATTAAAATTACTGTCTTTGAATTCAATGGATAAAAACAAACCTATTCCTCGTAATTCTACTATAGCAGGATGCTTTAACAAGGACTTAAACAAATCCTCTTTAGCAGGCACGTGCTTTAATAAGTCCTCACCTAAAATAGTTTCAACGCATGCTAAACTTGCCGCGCAACAAACTGGATGTCCCCCAAAGGTTGTAATGTGTCCTAGCACAGGGTGATGTGTCAAGCAAGTCATAATTTCTTTCGAGCTAATGAATGCTCCTATTGGCATTCCTCCTCCCATTCCTTTGGCTATAGTCATGATATCAGGAGTTACTCCTGCTTGTTCCTGTCCCCAAAAAGTTCCTGTTCTTCCAAAGCCCGTTTGTACTTCATCAAAAATTAGCATGGTTCCTTTTTCGGTACACCTATCCCTTAAGGCTTGCATGAATTTTTTATCGGGCATCACAATCCCCGCTTCTCCTTGAATAGGTTCAATTAAGACCGCTGCTGTGTCATCACAAATGATGCTCAAGTCACTGATGTTGTTAAAACTTATGGCATGAGTATCCGGTAATAAAGGCTCAAATGGCTTTTTAAAATCATCATTTCCTATTACACTTAAAACTCCTTGCGTGGACCCGTGGTATGCGTTTTTACAATATATAATTTTCCGTTTTCCTGTATGTCGTTTAGCCAATTTCATGGCTCCTTCGTTCGCCTCACTTCCTGAATTAACAAAATAAATGTTATTCAAATTATCAGGAAGTAAACTTGAAATTTTTTCGGCTAGTTTAACTTGAGGGGTTTGAATATACTCCCCGTACACCATGAGGTGCATGTACTTTCCAGCTTGATCTTTAACTGCATTAACAATAGCTGGATGATTATGACCTACGTTACTTACAGAAATACCCGCTATCAAATCCAAGTACTTTTCCCCCTTACTTCCATTTAAATAAACACCTTCCGCACTTACAATTTCCAATGCCATTGGACTTGGTGAAGTTTGAGCTACGTAACTATGAAATAAGGATCTTGCTGGTAACATGGTTTAACGCTGTTTTTAAATTGAAAACAAATAAGTGAGTACTCGTTTATTATTTACTTCTGAAACGGTATCCAAAACTAATTGTGACATCTAAACCATTAAAATTTAAATCGTTCCAACGCTTGGAAGTCTGCTCTTGGACTACACTGTCACGTTTATAATCTGTGATATCATACTTAACTCTGGAATAGTAAAGGGCCATTTCAAAATACCAAGGAAATAAATCACCGTCATCATCACCTAACTGATACCTAACACCGATACCACCCAAGATGCTATATCCTACGCCATCAATTTCAACTAAAGCACCTGCGTCATATTCATTTTTGTTCATGATGTTATACATACCTCCTCCTGAAATAAAAGCCATTACTCCGTAATCGTTGTAAATGGCATATTTTAAATCACCGCCAAACGCTTGCACCCCACCAAATTTGTGGTTTTTTGCAACTGATGTAGCATTTTCAAAAGTAACGTTGCTTCGGTCTGCAAAAAAAACAGGTGCATATCTTAATCCTAATTCCAACTTATTCATCAAAGCAAAATTCACGCTTACCGGCACCATATATGGTGCAACAAATTCGAACTCTTCATCAAAATACACATTTTTACCAGCTCCCACTGAAATGGAAAAATCGCCCTTTTGCATGCCGTAATCTTTTTGTTCATCTGCCGCTTTTAAAACGGAGGAAAACAAAAACAAACTCATCATGAGCCATGCAATTGTATGTGTTTTAAATTGTGTCATTAATACGCTATGCTTGAATACTTTAAACAAAATACTAAATTACTTTTGATACTAAGCCCACTTCATTTAAATCTTTCCAAAAGTCAGGGTAGGATTTTGCCACCACCTCTGATTCTTCAATTTTTAAATCGTCCTCTAATAACAAACACAATGGGGCTATACTCATAGCTACTCTGTGGTCGTCGTAGGTGTCTATTATTTCACTCGTTTCCAGTAAGTCACCTTTTTTGACAATGATCTCATCGTCACCAAGAATATCTACCTCAATATTAAACTTACTCAGTTCATTCTTTATTGCTTGTATTCTGTCTGTTTCCTTAATCCTTAAACTTTCCAAGCCAGTAAAATGTCCTTCCACACCTAATCCCGCAACTGTTGACGCTAATGTTTGCGCGACATCCGGACAATCAGAAAAATCATAAACCAGCTTTTCCGGCAAATGAAAATCAGGATCTTTTTTAATGGTGACTCCGTTGTCTGAAAACACGGTGCTTACACCCAGTTTTTCAAATATTCCCACAATGGCTGAATCGCCTTGCAAGCTCTTCTTTTTAAGACCAATTATTTTTAATTCAGCTGTTTGCGCCAATGCCGCAATTTGATACCAGTACGATGCACCGCTCCAATCTGCTTCAATTACATAATTTTGTGGTACGTATTTTCCTTCCTTGATGCTTATTACATTTCCTTCCCAGCTGTATTCTGCCCCAAACAATGCTATCAACTTTAAGGTCATGTTTAAATATGGGACAGACGCTATTTTACCTTCTAGTATAATGTCCAAACCGCCCTTTAAAGTTGGCGCAACCATGATTAATGCTGACAAGTACTGACTACTCACACTACCATCCATATGGACAGTACCTCCATTTAACGTTTTTCCTTTTATTTTTAATGGTGGACACCCTTCTTTTTCAGTGTATTCAATGTCCGCACCCAGTTCCCGTAATGCATCCACTAATATTTTGATTGGTCGGTTTTTCATGCGCTCGGATCCAGTAAGTAAATACTCTCCTGGTGTGGCAGCATAAAATGCCGTTAAAAAGCGCATGGTTGTTCCTGCTGGACCCACATCTTTCACAACTCCAGCACTTCCTAACAACCGTTGCATCGTTTCAGTATCCTTGGCAATGGCTAAATTTTTAATTTCAAAACTACTTTCACATAGCGCTCTAATCAAAAGCACCCTGTTACTCTCACTTTTCCCTGCAGTTAGCTTTATACTTCCTGAAAGGATTTTTTTTTCCGCTCTAATTGCTATGTCACTCATGCCTTTTGTGCTATGTCGTTGTAATAATTTAAAGCTTCAAGAATGTCATTTTCTTCACAAAACACATCCCACTCACTTGTTCCAATGCTGTTTAACAAGGAAAAACTTATTTTCCCTTTTTGATTCTTTTTATCATGCACCATCAATGCCTGGTATTTAGCAAAGTCACTAGTTGATAACACAGGCAAAGGAAAAAACTTAAACATCACTTGTACTAACTCGTTAAGTTCATTTTGTGACAAACCTGTTTTTTTGAAAGACAAATAACCTTCAGCTATCATTCCAATTGCAATGGCTTCACCATGCAACAGGGTCGTGAGATTATCATTTCCCAAGTGGTAAGTCTCAATAGAATGACCAATGGTGTGGCCGTAGTTAAGCAGCTTCCTTTCCCCTTGTTCGGTGGGGTCGTTCATCACTACTTTATTTTTTATTCCAACAGAATGGTGAATTATCTTTTCCCAATCATTGTCATTTTCTAAATCCATGACTTTTACTGATTCCCAATAGTCGGGATCTTTAATCAAAGCATGTTTTAATACTTCAGCAAAACCTGAACGCAATTGTTCAAATGGTAAAGTGCTCAAAAATTCAGGATAAATGAATACTCCTTGTGGATAATTGAAAACTCCAATTTGGTTTTTCAAACCGCCTAAATCAATTCCTAATTTCCCTCCTACTGACGCGTCAACTTGGCTTAATAAAGTGGTAGCAATGTTTAAAAAATGAACACCTCTTTTGTAAGTTGAGGCAATGAATCCTCCCATATCACTGATCACCCCTCCTCCTAAGTTTATTACTAAAGCTTTTCTGTCAGCGTGAAATTCGCTCATCGCATACCATACTTGAGTTACCACTTCAATGGTTTTGTTCACCTCGCCACTTTCCGTTTCGATTACTTCCGCGTCCTTTAATGCAGGAATTTCTTGAAGTAATGTAGGTAAACAATGCTGTAAAGTGTTTTCATCCACAAGGATGAAATACTGAGAATACTCCTGATGTTCCTTGATGAATTGCCCCAACTGCGACAAACTATCATCGCCAATGTGGACACTGTAACCGTGAGAATTAATAGATTGCAAAATAATTTGGTTTTGTACAGCTTCAAAATTAAGGATTTATACTCAAATGAATTGGCTATTTTAGTATAAGTTAAAGGGGTAAAATTCATTGAACATGTTTAAAAAAGAGCTTCGGGAAATTTACAAAAACAAAAGAGCTGATTTGTCCTTGGATGAAATTGTGAATTTGTCTTTTAAAATTGAAGAGCAATTGATGAATTTACTTAGTGAAATCATAGGTAACAACGTTAATGTATTTTTAAGCAGCGAGTCAAAAAAGGAAGTACAAACTAGCTCCATGATTGACGGTTTACTTACGCAAAAAAAAAGCGTTTCAGTACCCGTTTCAAATTACAAAAAACTCAGTATAACAGCTTCCTTGTACAAAAAGGGTGACTCATTAACTGAGGATCAATTTGGAATTCCCGCACCAACAAACACCTTTATTATCGATCCAAAAGCCATAGATATAGTAGTTGTGCCTTTGCTTTGTTTTGACAAAAAAGGTTATCGATGCGGTTATGGAAAAGGAATGTATGACAGGTTTCTGAGCAAATGCAACCCAAATGTGATTACAATAGGATTGTCCTTTTTTGATGCTATCGAAACAATTTCAGATGTCAATCAATTTGACATGCCAATGAGTTTTGTCATTACTTCAACCCAGACAATCAGGTTAAATCAATGACATGACAGTAAATAAGTATTCTGGTTACATCTGAAACACCTACTTCTTATCGTAAGATCACGTCATCCAATCTCCCCTTGAGGGATTAGAGGGGCTGCTTACTTTTCCTCACCATCAACCAAACACCAATAAGCACAAACGGAACGCTTAGCAATTGACCGGTAGTCAGTACGCTACCAATTAAACTTTCAATTCCATGCTGTGAATTTTTTACAAACTCAATAAAGTAACGAGCCGTGAAAACGGTGACAAAAAAGAAGCCAAGCATTTTTCCTTCCTGATTGATGAAGGACTTTTTTCGGTACAAGAAAAGTAGCAGTATTAAAACGATACCATAAGCAGCAGCTTCATACAACTGTGCTGGATGACGAGCAAAATCTTCATATACAATTTTATCTTCGTCTTGTGACCAAATCATTATTTTTTGCTTGAATATAACACCCCATGGTTTTTGGGTTTCAACACCTATAATTTCACTGTTAAAAAAGTTTCCAATCCTGATAAATAACCCAATTAAAGCCCCCACTATTACTGCTCTGTCAATGACCCACAAAAAGCTTTTGTCAATTTTGTATTTGACGTACCAAGCAATGCCTAATATTCCTCCAATTGCTCCTCCATGACTGGCTAATCCGCCTTCACGGATGTTTAAAACTGACAACACGTGACTCTCATGTGCTGAATTATTAGAAGTGAAATACCAATCAAAATCATAAAATAAAACATGTCCTAACCTAGCTCCTACTACAGCCCCAATTAGAGAGGCATAAAGTAGCGGATCCATTAATGTTTCCTTGACACCTTCCTTGATGTATATTTTTTTAAGCAAAATATATCCCAACCAAAAAGAGGACGCCCACATTAACCCGTAATATCTGATTTCAAGAGAACCTATTGAGAAAATGGCGGGATCCATGTCCCATGAAATAAAATTAAGCATGATGAAATAATTTTGCTCAAAGATAAAATTCTATCCTCAAACCATTTAGTTTTTAGAGAATTTCATCGAAGATTGTTGTTTTCATTAACAAGGCTAAAAATTCAAACATAGCCTTAGCTACGTTTGAATTTTTAAACGAAGTGAAAGGAAAGAAGAACGAGTTGAAAAAGCTAAATAGTTTGAGGATGTACTCAAACCATTTAGTTAATTTTGACAAAAAAATGAACCGTGTATAAACTTGCCTTACTTACCATCTTATTACTCCCATCTTGTTTGTTCACACAAAACGAGAACCCCTTACACACTAAGCAATTGGAAACTGATGGAGTAGACGAAATATTATTTTACAACGTCGAAAATCTTTTTGACGCAGAGGTTGACACCAACCGTTCCTACAATGAATTTAGTCCAGAAGGGAAAAAGAAATGGAACAAATATAAGTTCAACAAAAAAATTAATGAAGTTGCCAAATGCATCACAGCTGCAAGTAATAATGGAGCGGAATTTATTGGATTGTGCGAAATTGAAAACGAATTGGTTCTGCAAAAATTAATTAGTCACCCCTTGCTTTTTCCTCATCATTATGAAATTATGCATTTTGAATCAAGAGACGTCAGGGGAATTGATGTGGCATTTCTATACAAGGGAGAATCTTTGGATTTAATTTCTTTCAAAAAAATAGTCATTCCTAAAAAAAGACGACCGACTCGTGATATTTTGGTTATTGTGGGGATTCACAAGGAAAGTAAAGACACATTAGCTTTTTTCGTTAACCATTGGCCAAGCAGATATGGAGGTAAAATGAAAAGTGAAAAATCAAGGGTGCTTGCTGCGGTCACTTTGCAAAATCAAATGGATTCACTTCATAATAAATATCCAAGTTGTAAAATAATTGCCATGGGTGATTTTAATGATACAGCAAAGGATAGTAGCATGAGCAAAGTGTTAGACACAAAAAATTACGTCAATTTATTTAGGGACAGCACGCAAGCTTATGGATCGTTAAAATACAAAAGGAATTGGCAAGTGTTTGATCAATTTATTGTAAGTAAAAACATGACAAACAAAGGTAATGTACAAGTGTCAGAGGTAAGGATTTACAGCCCTGAATGGCTACTTGAAAAGGATAAAAAATATGGTGGTAAAAAACCGAACAGGACCTATTTGGGACCTAGATACCATGGAGGCATCAGTGATCATTTACCTGTGGTCTTAAAATTTAAATATTGACAATCACATTTCCCCAATCATTGGTGTCGTAACTTTTCATAATTAATGAACTTACCTTTTCAACTTACCCTATATTTGTAGCATGTTTCGAGTAGTATTATTCCTTCCATTAGCTATTATTTTAACATCGTGCGGAAGCGATCTTGACGGGTTGGAACCTTTAAAAATAGCGGAACCTGTTCCAAGTACCATTTACAATAACTACGAAATTTTTTACAGCGATTCAGGCCTTACACAGGTAAAAATTGCAGGGAGATTATTGGAGCAGCACGCCTCCAAAGACGGCAGTGAAGGTCATGACAACATGAAAGACAGTGTGCACATCTGGTTTTACAACACCGACATGGAAGTGCAAAGTGAAATGATTGCTGATAGGGCTATCAGAAACCGAAAAACAGGATACATGGAAGCCTTTGGAAATGTGATCGTGTACAATGAAAAAGGGGAGAAATTGGAAACGGAACACTTAATTTGGGATGAGGAAAAAGAAAAAATAATTTCCAATACTGATGTGAAAATCACACAAAAAAATCAAATTATTGAGGGAGATGGTTTAATTTCAGACCATAATTTTTTAGATTATGAAATTAAAAACCCAATCGGGCAATTTTATATAGACAATGAAAAAAAACAGCAATAAAATATTCAAGCTAATTTGGCTGTTTATTTTTGTACTATCTAGTTTAATATTTAGCATCCTTTTTTATTTTGATGAATGGGAGCAAGCTAAACCTATGCTGATTATCATCCCTGTGTCTTTGTTCTTTTATTTTATACGAATGCAGCGTGAAAAAAAAGATAAAGAGTCCTAATGGCTGATCTTTTCATCATCATTTTAATGGTTGTTTTTTCAGCATTTTTTTCTGGATTAGAAATAGCATTTGTCACGTCTGACAAGATGTTAATCGAAATGAATAAAAAAAAATCAGGAGGGAAAATTTACAAGATTCTGTCTGAATTCATCAACAATCCTTCAAGATTTCTGGCCACCTTATTAATTGGAAACAATTTAGCATTGGTACTATATGGAACCTACATGGAAAGAGGTATAACTCATAAGTTAGAGGAATTCAGTGGATGGGACGAACACGGATTCATAGTACTGTTAATTCAAACTGTAATTTCTACTGCTATCATTCTAATATTTGCAGAATACCTCCCAAAAGCATTGTTCCGCTTAAAGCCTAATAAAATTTTAGCTTTTTTCTCTTTTCCAATGTACGGCATGTACTGGCTAATGAAATGGATTGTGGGAATTTTTGTATGGATTTCAAAGTTTATTCTAAAAGTATTTTTTAAAATGGAAATTGAGGAAAGTCCAACCATTTTTGGCAGGGTTGAATTAGAGCAATATCTTGAAAACCGGACTATGGATACTGATGAACAGGAACTCGATTCTGAAATACAGATTTATAAAAACGTGCTGGAGTTTTCAAATGTAAAAGTTCGAGAATGCATGGTGCCAAGGACCGAAATTGTCGGACTTGATGTGAATACACCCATTGATATTTTAGTTAAATCTTTTGTTGACACAGGACTCTCAAAAATATTAATATATCGTGACTCCATTGATGAGATTATCGGTTTTGTGCACCACTCGGAAATGTTTAAAAATCCAAAACAAATTAAAAATGTTGTACTGCCTGTAGGGTTTATTCCATCAAGCATGTCAGCTCAGGAAACATTAAACAGTTTCACGCGCCAGCAAAAATCGATTTTGGTAGTGGTGGATGAATTTGGAGGAACAGCGGGGATGGTCACCGTAGAGGATGTCATGGAGGAAATATTTGGTGAAATAGAAGATGAACATGATATTCAAGAGCACACTCAAGAAGATCTTGGTGAGGGTGTATTTCTATTTTCTGGAAGGCTAGAAGTTGACTTCATTAATGACAAATACAATTTAACTATTCCAGTTAGCGAGGAATACGAAACCATGGCTGGATACTTATTTACGCACTTTGAAAGCATCCCAAAAGAAGGTGAGAAAATCATTACCGACAGGTACAAAATCATTGTCGAGGCCGTGTCTGAAACCAGAATAGAATTGGTGAAGGTGGAAGTTATTACCTAAAAATAGATTCAACGTCATTCACATTACACCAGTCTTAAACCTGTTTTTTTAGCACCTTAAATATTTCCTGAACCCCTGGACAAACCTCCGTGTTTTTAAGATTTAAATTCAACAATTGTTTTTGTTTCGCCCGGTCAGTATGAGGATATTCTCGGCAAGCCTTAGGGCGGACATCGTAAATAGAACAATAATTGTCAGCACCAAGAAATGAACAAGGTACAGTTTGAAGCACATAATCCTTGTCTTCGTCGACCCGTAAATATTGAGCAATAAAGTCTTTGGGTTTTAAACGTAAATGTTTTGATATTCTTTCGATGTCTTTTTGAGTAAATAATGGCCCGGTTGTTTTACAACAATTAGCACATTCAAGACAATCAACACATGAAAAAACCTGTTCGTGAGCACTCTGAAATAAAGAATCTACGGTGGAAGACTTCAGCTTTTTAATTTTCTTTAAAAGCTGTTTGTTTTCTTTTAGTTGAGATGCAGCCGCAGCTTTAATTAAAGACATGAGCTAAAAATAGCATAATGACATTTATGCTTTTGTCAGATTTTTATTGAGAAGCCCTCAAAAACAAAAAAAACTCCTACAATAGAAGTTATTCACACTTACTTTAAGCGGTTTATACCCCTTGATTGGAATCGCTAATTTCTGCTTTTGTATATGCAGGACATAATTCATGTTGACTTTTACAAGACGACGTTACTCCTCCTAAAACCAATACTATCAATGAAAAACCTAATACTTTTAATCCTTTTTTGCTCATCTTGTTAAATTATAGATAGCGTGAAAATACAGCTATCATATCAACATCGTTATATGTTTTTTTAATTCTTTATTAACAATTTAATAACGACAAACTGCTGAAGTGTAAAAGTTACGAATAATATCATAGGTGGTCAAGCTTATTGTAAAATGATTATCAACTGTTTAGCTATATTTCCAACCCTGAAATCAATCGTTAGCTTTTCTGTTAGAGAAACACTTATCAATGAATTAATTTGTTTGAGCTCACCCCCTAAAATATCACCAATATTATAAACCGCCCCCAAGGCACCATTGTCAATACTAACACTCACTTCTTTGAGTTTTTGATCACTATTATTATGCAACACCACCCCCATACTACCTACAAAAGTAACAGTAGTCACTAAGCTGTCACTGACCGGAGAAAACAAATTAATCACAGGCGCATCATGATAATACGTCAAATTCGCATATAATTCCACTTTTCGTTCTAGGGCAGCATTAGGATTAAAAATAGAATTCCTAACATCGTAATAATCATCACTAACACCTTTTTGAGAC
>JBLIBC010000078.1:0-10440 GCA_047632015.1 Glaciecola sp. | reverse complement strand
TGTCTGTTTAAAGACTTCAGCACGTCTGATTCTTGCGTTGAGTGCTTTCCGCAGTATTCGTTAATGTCCTCAGGTATAAAATCCATTATAAAGTTATTTTGACAAGTAACTCAATTCGCTCATTGAGCTTGGGTGAACATATTTATTTGCTACCTCAATGATTTCCTTAGCAGTTACTTCATCAATTTTTTTAAGAATATCTTGCACAGTATCCACTTTATCAGACAGTAAATATGACTTCCCAAGTCCTAACATAATCCCAACGGGGCTCTCCATTCCAAGTGCCATAAAACCTTTCATTTGCTCCTTTGCTTGATGTAGTTTAAGCTCAGATAATTCAGTGTTAGTTATTTTGTTCAACTCCTTATAAACCAACTTTTTAGTTTTGTTCAAGTTTTTTGAATCCACGCCAAAGTAAATGCTAAATTGTCCCACATCAGAGTATGCTTGCAAACTAGAGTCTATAGAGTAAACGTATCCTTTTTTTTCTCGAACTTCCATGTTCAGCCTTGAATTCAAAGCAGGACCACCCAAGAAATTGTTTAACAACACCATCGCTGTTTTGTCTTCGTGATTATAACTACAAGCTTCTGAGCCTAAAATGACATGACATTGGTGAGTCTCTTTTTTGATTTCTTTTATAAACTGCTTGCTCACGGGAATCTGTGTCCTAGTTTTAGGCACAGCAGAAAACTCAAATCTTTCAAAGTACTTCGCTATTTTCTTTTCAACTTGTTCCAATGAAAAATTACCCACTGTACTCACCACCATGTTATTAGGAACATAATGCTTGGTCACAAAAGACTGTAGCTTTTTCCTTGTAATGTTATTTACATCTTGCTTGGTACCCAAAATATCATTTCCTAAACTACAGTCCTTAAACAAGTATTCGTCAAAGTCTTCAAATATTAATTCAGATGGAGCGTCTTGGTAACTTAAAATCTCGTCAATGACTACCGTTTTTTCTTTTACAAGTTCATGTTCAGGGAACGTTGATTCAAAGCTGATGTCAGCTATAATTTCGAGCGCCCTGTCCATGTGAGTATTTAACACTGAGGCATATAACACTGTTTCTTCCTTGGTTGTGTATGCATTCAATTCGCCACCAACTACATCCAACCTATTCAGAATATGAAATGCCTTCCTGCGCTTAGTTCCTTTAAAAAGTGCATGCTCCAAAAAGTGAGCTACGCCTCGTTCATCTTTTGTTTCGTCACGTGATCCTACATTAACAAACAGTCCACAATGAAAAACAGCAGAGCTACTCATTTGTTGATGAATAATTTTTAAACCATTAGGTAAAGATGATGTTTGAATTTCCACTATTTGATCAATTAATCTTTGTTCAAATAAATCCAAAACAACCCAGTGTATCCTAGGATCTCTTTGTCGTTTTTATAGCGCTCCATCATTGGACAAATGGCTATCACTTTTTTATAAAAACTGTTGTTGCTTTCGTCAAAATACCATTGCTCTAAAAATTTCAATTTAACTACCGCGTCTAAATCCAAATCTTCCACAATAGGAACTTTTATGTATTTTTCATCAACCTCTATATATTCTGTGTCTACATGGTGAAACAAGTCTTCTAAGTATTCTTTTTCCATCAGAATCATTGTATCTGTAATGTAATAATACACAGGCAGTTCTCCGCTTTTTACCTTGTCAAATATGTGCGTTAAAAACCCTAATCTTTTTTCTTTGGTTAACCAGTTACTGCTATATTCTTGTTCAATAGGATTGCCTATTTCAACTGCATATTCTATTTCATCAACCAAAATACCCCCTGTATTCATTGGTGAAGAACATGCTCCCAAAAACAGTGACAAAGTAAAAGCAAAATACACGCAATTATTAATTAATTTCATGGCGGTAAAATTAATTAAATTAATGCACTGTAAGTCCTTTAATATCAGATTTAGTTTTATTTTCGCGGCATCCTTAAATAGACCTCAAACCAAAAAACAATGAAGAAACTATTATTACTTTTTGCTCTTTCTTTTGTCATGACGCAAGCTAACGCCGAGGTGTGGTTTGATATTGGAGCAAAAGCTGCATATGCTCCAGGTGTATTTACAAACGGACAAATATTAGCTTCAAATCAATTATTAAACTACAGTCATGGATATTTTGTAGGTGGAAAGATAGGTGTGAACTTTGGTTTAACACATTCCATGACTATCGATGTGGTTTCATCAAAAACAAATCAAAAGTTAACGGACCCTACAAAAACAAATTCGCATTCACTTTCATTGTCTTCAATTGACATACCTATCATGTACCGTAACAACCAAAGTAGTGGTGGATACAGTGAAATTGGACCTCAAATTACAATTACGCAAAGTGCAGAGACCAAAATTAATGGTGTCAGTACAGATGTTAAAAGTAGTTTTAACAGTTCAAACATGGGGGTTGCATTTGGGTTTGGTCAGTACATTGGAGGAAGTGATTCTTTTGGGTTTAACATGGGGGTTCGCTTTGCATACATGTTTGGTGACATTGTGGCTAGCTCATCGCAAGACCTACAAGGTGATCCCGTTTTTCAACCAGTAAGTCCTGCGGAATTTACTGCTTATAGATATAAACCATCTGGAAGATTATACGCTGGAGTTGTTCTTGAAGCTAACTTTAACATTGGGTATATTACGCAAGGTTCTAGGTGCGCTAAGAGGACTAGATTCAAAATGTTTTAAGTGGTAAGAGTCGCTCTTTTACTTTTAACTTTTGTTGCCCTCGTTGCTTGTAAAAAGGACAACAATCAAAACGATACCATATTTGGCAAGTGGAAGGTCGAAGGCTTTGTTGCTGACGGGTCATCTATATCAAAAACTACTGAAGCCAATATTTACGTTACCTTCAACAACAATAAATCTGTGGACATTCAACTAGATGTAAACAGCTGTTTTAGTACGTTTACTATTGAAAGTTCAAACATAACAATTGCTAGTCTTGGCTGTACCGAAGCATGTTGCGATTCTGAATTTTCTCAAGAACTAGCTGGCTTACTGTCTATTGTAAAAACTTATCATTTTACTAGTGGGAAGCTAAATTTAGCTGGAGATGACAACTTGAACATCAGGTTAAATAAGGAGTAAATAATCAAATTGGTGATTACAAAGCTACACAGTACCTAAACACGATATTCTTGGCTATTGAAACCAGTGAAACACAACTCCTCCTTTTGTGTTTGCTTCCAATGTTGGTAGAGGAAGTTTATAAAAAGAAAGCACTTTTAATACAAACTTTAAATTCCTGTTTTTTGTTGGAATTTTTTTCCAATCTACGTCCGGTGATAAAAAGAATTGTGAATACCTGTTGACTTGAGGTAATGCTAATCCAGCAGCATTAAATTCAGGATTTCTTTTACCACCCAACAAACCTTCACCACCATAACCTACAGCTAAATTCAGCCATTTTGGAAACTTGGAACTTTTGATGAACACAGACAGATTGAAAGACAACCAATAACTTTGCGCATTGTAGTCCTTTATGAGGGATGTAACATGATTGTATCCTAACTGCTCAGGACGTAATTCCCTATATGAGCTTGGCAAAAAGCCGTATTTCAAACTAAAATTACTGTTTTTTGAAAACTTACTCTTTGCTATAAAAGCGCCGATACCAATTGTGTTTGACAACATGTCCATGTTTGAAAAACCCCACCCATCCGAAAAACCATCTAGTACTTCGACTGTCGTTAAAAAGGACATGGATGTTAAAGCACTATACCACCTTGCCCTTTTTCTGCTGTGACCAGCCCACTCATACCAACCTTCGATGTAATCACACACCTGATAAGCTGTTACAGCGTGTCCTACTTTATCCATCCCTCTCCATTCCACCGCATCATCAAAAAAATGAAAGGAAGAAGTACTGTAATCATTGTACCAGGAATACGACAAGGTACCCAACAACCCAACGCCTAAAGCAGACGTACCTCCTACTACAAACGTGGAACGACTTTTATGATACGTTGATGCATAATCAAACAAATGCAAAGAATCGTTTTGTGCAAAACCCTTATTAACAAACAAACAAGTAATCAACAACAGGCTGAAAACCCAGCGGTTATGTCGTTGAAAATTAGTTAAAAAGTTTACAAAAGTCATTGACAGGATTCCTTAATGATTCTTTATCTTTGCGACTCAAATTTACAGTCCATGATCGTCAAAACCAAAAAATATCAGTTAACCTCTTCCAAATATATTGGACTGGCAACAAAAGCACTTATTAACAGGGAGTGGAAATATTTTGGAATCCCTTTGCTACTAATAATATTAGGAGTGATTTTCGGTGAATATGCGTGGTTTTTTACTTTTGCTTTACTTGTCCCTGGTTTGTACATATTATTTTGGGTAATACAATTTGCCGGATTTACTCAACATGAATCAGGTAAAATGTTTTTTTATAAAATGTCTTTTGAAATTGACAGCAGGCAAGTCATGTTAAAAATGGACAGTAAACATGGTATGCCTGTAGAGTTTAAAAGCTTTACAGGAGCATTTAAAACAAAGAACGCATTTGTTTTAGTCATGTCAAAAGCTCAATTCATTTACTTGCCTTTCAGTATTTTTAAATCGGATGGAGACAAAAAAATGATTGAAACAATATTGAGCAGAAAAAAACTACTGTAAATTTTCATATAACTGAATGGCATTTTTTGGTCAAAAAAAACCTAATCAATTCAATTTCAAACCTGTTTACTTAAAAGAGGATAAAGAGGAAAAAAGTGGGTTTTCTGAAAAAATGCACAAGCAGTGGAATAGAATTTCGTATGCTGAATTACTAAAAGAAGGCAAGCGAAAAACAATCAAAGCAGTAGTAGGTATTTTGGCTATCATTTATTTGTCCGTTAAACTTTACGAGTACATACTTCATTAACTTTTTATTAGTCACCACATGTCCAGCAGCGTTATAAAATTATTACCTGACAACGTAGCCAATCAAATTGCTGCCGGCGAAGTAATTCAACGACCTGCGAGCGTACTAAAGGAATTAATGGAAAACGCTGTGGACGCTGGAGCTACAAGTATTCAAGTAATAGTTAAGGACGCTGGTAAATCATTAATTCAAGTGATTGACAATGGCAGCGGAATGGATCCTGATGACGCCAAACTTTGTTTTAAAAGACACGCCACTTCAAAAATTAGTCATGCTGACGATTTATTTACGCTTGACTCCAAGGGGTTTAGAGGTGAGGCATTAGCTTCCATTGCATCCATTGCCCACGTGGAATTAAAAACTAATAAAGCTGGCGCAAACCTTGGGCATTTAATCAAAATTGAAGGAGGTAAAATTACTGAGGAGAGTTCATGCAATCAGGAAACCGGCACTTCTTTTAGTGTGAAGAACTTATTTTATAATGTCCCTGCCAGAAGGAAGTTTTTGAAAAGCAACAACGTAGAAAGCCGTCACATCAATGATGAATTTACTCGTATCGCTTTAACTCACCCTGAAATCAATTTTACTTTTCATGTGAATGATCAGCTTGTTTACAAGCTTGGTGTTGGAAAGTTTAACCAACGTATTATATCCATTTTTGGAAAAAGCTACAAGGACAAATTAGTACCTCTTGAAGATGAAACCGATTTCATTTCCCTTTCAGGTTATATTGTAAAACCAGAATTTTCAAAAAAATCACGTGGTGAACAATTCTTTTTTGCGAACAACAGGTTTATCAAACACAATTACTTCCATCATGCTGTTAATCAAGCATACGAAGACTTAATTCCTCAGAATTCACATCCCTCCTATTTCATTCATTTAAAGGTGAGTCCCAAGGACATTGATGTGAACATTCACCCAACAAAAACGGAAATTAAATTTGCTGACGAACGTTCAATTTATGCCATTATAAAAACAGTTGTTCAGCGGTCACTTAATAGACACAGCTTAGCTCCTACGTTGGATTTTGAACGAGAAACTAGTTTTGACACACCGGTAGTTGATTGGGATAAACCAGTGAGAAATCCTGAAATTAAAGTAGATAAAAGCTACAACCCATTTAATAGCTCAACAGGAGGCAGTAATACCAATGAGTCAAATAACAGCTGGTCAAAGGGTGGTAGTTTTAAAGTGGAAAGAACCGAGCGAAACGGTTCATGGGATAAATTATATGAAGATAACCATGACGAAAGTGGTGAAGTACAAGACGCTGGTTCAAAGGACATCAATTCAGAAACTCACGAGTTCACTATTGAATCCACACCAGAGCAAAAAAAAATATTTCAAGAAGAAACCAGAGACAAGAGGTTTTACAAGCAATTAAAACTTAAATACCTACTGACCGAAAACGAAAGTGGGATTTTGATTATCAATCAAAAAAGAGCGCATGAGAGGGTTTTATTTGAACACTTTGTAAACCTATTCAACGAACAACAAGCTAGCTCACAACAGTTGTTATTCCCTGAAACCATTGAAGTTCCTGCTAAAGACATGAGTATCATGCAAGCTTTACTTCCTGATTTGGTCGCTTTAGGGTTTGATATTAGTTTATTTGGCAAAGACACCTTTGTAGTAAATGGTCTTCCCTCTGACATGCAAAACTTCAGCGCAAAGGATATTATAGAAGACTTAATTACACAATTTAACCGGGACAATGGTAAATTAAAGCTTACTCAAAGGGAAAAACTAGCTATAAACATGGCTAAGAAAACAGCTATTAAGTATGGTCAAAAGATGGAGGTTGAGGAAATAAAAACACTTTGCCAACAGTTGTTTTTATGTGAGCAACCACTTACTAGCCCTACTGGGAAGCCAACTTTGATATCTTATAATTTGTCGCTCATCGACAAGCAATTAGGGTAAAAATAGCAGCGAATAGTAAATGAGTAAAGACATTTAAAAATTATTATTAACTGAAGTGGATACAACAGAAACACGTGCGGATATGAACATCGACGAAATTTGGATGCAACGGTGCCTTGACTTAGCTGTAAATGGCTTGGGTAACGTGGCTCCTAATCCGATGGTTGGTTGTGTGATAGTTCATGACAATGAAGTAATTGGGGAGGCGTTCCATAATAGTTTTGGGCTAGCACACGCAGAGGTTAATGCAATCGAGGCGGTAAAAGACAAATCATTACTCACCAAGTCAACATTGTACGTAAATCTAGAACCGTGTTCACATCACGGAAAAACACCTCCTTGTTCGGATTTAATTATCCGTCATGGGTTAAAAAAAGTGGTGATTGGTGCTTTGGATTCAAACGAGCTCATCAATGGCAGTGGAGCAAGTAGAATCAAAGATGCGGGAATTGAGGTTGTGGTGAACGTATTAAAGTCTCGATGCCGAGCTTTAAACAAGCGGTTTTACACTTTTCACGAACAGAAACGTCCGTACTATATATTGAAATGGGCTGAATCCAGTGATGGGTATATTTATTCTAACGATCACGACCATGCAATTTCAAACAATTTAAGTAATCAAATGGTTCATCAAATGAGATCTGATGAACAAGCTATTCTCATTGGAAAAAACACCCTAATAGCTGATAACCCGCGTTTAAATGTAAGACTTGTTGAAGGCAATGATCCATTACGAATTGTAGTCCTAGGTAGTGTCGTATCAGACATAGGGGAGCAAAATGTTTTTAAGGATGGTATTCCTACCTTGATTTTTAATACTGATAAAACATCTATCGAAGAACAGGTGGAATTCGTTCAGTATGAAAAGGGTGAGTTTATTAGCAAATTGAATTCGGTGCTATACGAAAAGGGAATCGCTTCCGTATTGGTGGAAGGTGGAACTGCTACAATAAATTCTTTTATTCAAAGTGAAAATTGGGATGAAGCGCATCAAATTATTGCACAACATGTTTTTTCTTCTGGTATAACCGCACCTAAACTTTCGCTAAAAAATAGCTTAAAACAAAATATCGGAAACTATGACAATCAAGATGTTTGGACAACTTACATAAATAATAAGTTTAAATAAATTAAGTCATGGCTTGGGGAATCCTTACACTAGCAATTCTTTTTTCGGCACTACTTACTGTCATATTTAAGTATTATCAAAAATACGAAGTAAACACTCCAGTGGCTATCGTTTTTAACTACGTGGTGGCAGGTAGTTTAGCTTTTGTTTTTTCTAAGCACATCCCTTCTATTCCTAAATTTTTTGAATACGAATGGGTTTGGGCTTCAATAGGTTTAGCACTGTTATTCATTACCCTTTTTAATTTACTTGCTTTCACAAGTCAAAAAATAGGTATCACTCAATCCAACATTGCTAACAAAACCACCTTCATATTCCCAGCAGTCATGGGGATGTGGTTTTTTCACGAAAACATCAATGCGATAAAAATAATTGGAATTGTAGCGGCAATTATCGCCGTTGTAATTACTGCACAAGAAAAAAGTGAGCAAGCTTCAAAAAAGCATTCTAACTTTTTGTTAATCATCTTGCTATTTGTTGGTGGTGGACTACTTGACTTATTGCTGAGCTACTCTCAAAAGGCACTAATTCCTGATACAGAACTGTCTTTGTTCTCGGGTTACTCCTTTGCATTGGCAGGTTTTTTCGGAGCAATTCAACTTGTTTTTAAGCTGTTAAAAAAGCAAGTAGTCATCCGAAAAAAAGACGTCCTTGCTGGATTTGCTTTAGGCTTTCCAAATTATTTTTCGATTTTCTTATTCTTGAAAGCATTAAGTTACGCGGAAGTAGAAACCTCTGTAGCCTTTACCGTATTTAACATGGGGATAATTATTACCGCTACTTTTTTAAGCGCGTTGCTCTTCAAGGAAAAGATTTCATCTCGCAAATTAATATCAATAGCACTGGCAATTACAGCAATTATTCTGGTAAGCTTTTCGGGGAAATTTTAACTGTTTTTGCTCCATCTGGGGTTTTAAACATTCCAAGTTGAACAAAAATTTTATTTAATCCTTATTTATTGCTGCTACCTTTCATTACATTTACCAAAGCACACGTGTACTTTCATGAAAAATAAACTATTGCCACTGTTTTTGTTTTTTGCACTGATATTAAGTTATTCAGTAAAAAGCCAAACCATTGTTTTTGAAGACAATGGGCACATCATTTTTCACGAAATTAAAAACGACACCATACTCATTACAGTCGAAGATTTTAATGATGTAAGTCTGGATTTAACTACCAATCTTGATTCTTCAAAAATTGATTACATCTTGTTCATGTTTGACGTTGATCAAAGTGGCGATATCAATACGGGATTTGGCACCGATGTGTATTATGGATATGACAGTACTTCGACAAAGAAAGTTTGTAAAGGTGAAATCCTGAGTGGTACTACTTTAAGTGCGTGCGGAAGTTTATCATCAAACGCTACCATAACTGCTTCACTTAAAAGAAGCTTAGCATACAACGTATCCCATGTTGTTTATCAGCTTACCATTCCACAATCAGAATTACTAACAGCATCACAAGTATGTACTAGACTAAGCGTCACAATGCACCGAGCTGGTGACAGCAAATACACAACAAGTAATTTCCCAGCTTCAACTGACAGGTACTTCGTAAATGAGCATTATGCAGTTAATTTATTTAAAGAGATCAATTTGGGTAATGAAATTCAATTTTGCCCTGGTGATTCAGTTAAAGCAAACGCAACCTACCCTGTTTACTTGTGGAGCGATAACAGCATAGAAAACTTCATGAGTCCAAAGGATAGTGGCGATGTGCATTTAACCGTAAAAGACAACACTTGCTCAATGAGTGACACTGTTAATGTGGTGACACAGGACGAAAACTATTGCACCAACATCAACCTTAGCTTCCCCAACGTTGTCACTCCAAACAACGACGGAATGAACGATTACTTCGAACCTTTAGGAAGTGCAGCTCAAAACGGAATGGATTTCACTGGAGTTGAACTTAGTATTTATAACAGGTGGGGAGTTAAAGTTGGTGGCGTAAAAGGACAAGCTCCATTTTGGGACTGTCACTTGGATTGGGGTAAAAAAGCAACTCCTGGAACATATTTCTACGTATATTCTCCTGTTGCATCTGGAACCTCTTCGGTATCTGGTTTTTTCACAATTGTCTATACTGGAAAGTAAATCAGACAGTTCTCTTGTTTGTTTCCCTTGTTCGTTTTACCTTAAATTCAAATTCAAAGCGTGACTTTTAAGGTATACAAATCATCAGCAGGATCAGGGAAAACCTTCACCCTTGTAAAGGAATACCTTAACATTGCTTTGTCTTCGGACAGCACTTCAAATTACAAAGGTATCATGGCGGTGACTTTCACCAACAAAGCCGCCAACGAAATGAAGGAGCGGGTAATTAAATACCTACGGGCAATTGCTGCTAATGAATACGCAGATGGCGCCGAGAAGTTGATCCAACAGCAATTGCTTGAAAGCCTAAAGATTAAGGAAGGTAAACTGCAAGAACGAGCAAGTAAAGCACTTAAAAGCATACTCCACAACTATTCTGACTTCAACATTTCAACCATTGAC
>JBLIBC010000077.1:0-10538 GCA_047632015.1 Glaciecola sp. | reverse complement strand
ATTGATCACCTTTCCAAGGTTCAATCCTTTTGGAGAATTAGTTATGATAAATGGTTCAAGGTTTGGGAAGTCACAGATGATGTTCATTTTTACGTGAGTGACATACTGTCTAAAGGTGAGGAAAGTTTTTTATCGTATTATTTGAATGAAATTGGGTTTTCACATAGTGATGTCAAAGATTTGTTTGTTAAAAATGAAGCGCACCATACAGGCGCTGTACTTCTTTCAAAAGGTCATAAGCTATGGTATGACAGAGGAGAATGGGTCTTAAGTAAAAAAATCGAAACGGGGTTTTCGAGGAGGTACTTTTTAAATGATTCAAAACTACCTTTGAGTTTGAGTTATTCACTAAAAACCGTTGATCTTTCTACTAAAATACCAACATCAAAATTGGTTTCTTGGGTTGATAAAACTAAGGTTAATGGTGAATTGTTTGTAAAAAGGTGGGAGCAAGGAGATGTTTTTTACCCGCTGGGTATGTCAAATAAAAAGAAATTAAGTGACTATTTCATTGATAACAAAATATCTAGAAGAGATAAGGAAAAAATATGGTTGTTATGTGACGAAAAAAGCATAATTTGGATTATTGGAAACAGGTTGGATAACCGTTATAAAGTGACCGATAAAACAAAAGATATCATCGAGTTTAAAGTGAAAGTGTGACAGGTAATGGAAAAGAAATTTGAAGAGAAACAGTATTTAGGTTACAATCAATTTAATTTGATCGTAAGGGTTATAATTGCTGCAGGCTGTTTGGCCTCTTACTTTTTAGCTGACGCCAGCAATGTTATTGATGCCGATAGTGTTATTGATGACAGTTCCGGGTTGTTTTTAATATTGGGGATTTCTGTGTTGGTGATTTCATTGATGCTGTTTTTTGTACTTCACATCAAAACAGAAATTAAAGACGACTTTATTCTACTTAGTGGTTTTTGGACAACTAGAGTGGTTAAAATAGATTTAAAGAATATTGTGAGTTGCGAAAAAGTGAAATATTCAAAATTCATGCTAAATAGGGCTGTTTACAACTTACATTTAAAAGGGAAAATAAAGTTTTTTACCTCTGGAACTTGGGCTGTGGAACTTACTGATAAAGAGGGTTTAAAGTATAGAATTGGTACCCAGAGGGCTGATGAATTAAGCGAACGAATAAAATTAATAATAAAATAATCGTTAAAAAACAGAACGTTTTCACCGTTTTCACCGTAGACTATATAAAAGCAAAACAATCAACTATGACAAATACCGCAACTAAAGCAGCGAATGCTGTAAAATTTGAAAAAGAAAATGTGTGTACTTTGAGTTTCTCAAATGACGATGTTTTAAGTGAGAAAAGCGATTTAGGTAAAAGAAAAATTGATTTGCAACGAGCTCAAGCATTAGGGGCGCAAAGCAAGTCTAACATCAAAATTTATTTTGCTGATGCGGGTGGAAGTAAATACATAGTGGAGGCTACAGTTTGGGCAGCTACTGAAAGAAATGTAACCTTAAAAGGTGGTGTGCTTATCCCTAATAGAGCGATATATAAAATTGGTTTTTTCTAAAGGGGAATTCTAAAAATTGCTTTTTTTTCGTTGAACTTTAAAATTAAAAGCCTCGCATACTGATGTATGCTGCTTTTTTTAATTTGCTCATTCGCCTCAATAAATCTAATTTTTAGAACTCCCATAAAGTAATAATTTCAGTTTAATTCAGGTTGAATATACTTCGACTCATTTTTAAGATAATTTATTAATGAGTGATACGTGTTATTTATACCTTTGGCTCTAGTATGAAAAAACTATTATTTTCAATTTTAATGACGTTTGCGTTCTTTGTAAACGCTCAAGATTTACCTTACAATTGGTCATACGAAGTTTCGCAAGAAAGCGAAGCTATAAATTTAGAATTCACTTGTGATATCGATAGTGGTTGGCATATTTATTCAACTGCGACTATTGGAGATATAGGTATACCTACCAGTATTTCAATTGTTCCTCAGCTTGGGCTAGAGTTAAACAAGGAGCTAATAGAGCCTGAGCCACACACAGAATATGATTCGCTTTTTGAAGTTAACATTAATTACCATGAAGGTAAAGTTACTTTTGAGCAATCAGTTTTAAATCAACAAAATAAGGAATTAGTAGTTGTTGTTAATGTTGAAACCCAAGCTTGTAAGGATGGGAGTTGTATTCGTCCGGAAACTCAAACTTTTGAAATATCAATTCCTGCAGGCAGACCTGAGTCAGGTAGTGCTGTTTGGATATTTATAGCTGGTCTTGGTGCTGGCCTGTTGGCGCTGCTTACTCCTTGCGTGTTTCCAATGATTCCTATGACTGTAACATTCTTTACAAAACAAGCTGAAAAGAAAAGTAGTGGAGTTGTGAAGGCTTTTGTTTATGGAATTTCAATTGTGGTTATTTATGTGAGTCTTGGCTTGGGTATAACGTTGATATTTGGGGAAGAAGCGCTCAATAAAATGGCAAGTAGCCCCGTTTTTAATATAGCTTTCTTTGTGTTACTGGTAGTTTTTGCAATTAGTTTTTTAGGCTTTTTTGAAATAACTATACCAAGTGCATTTGTAAATAAAATTGACAGTAAAGCCGATAAAGGAGGGTGGATTGGAATCTTTTTTATGGCGTTCGCTCTTGCATTAATCTCATTCTCATGTACTGGTCCACTTATAGGAACTTTACTTGTACAGGCCGCAGTAAGTGGGGGTGGCTTAGGTCCTTTTCTTGGAATGTTGGGTTTTGGACTAGGTTTAGCGTTTCCTTTTACCTTGTTTGCAGTGTTTCCAAATTGGTTGAACAAATTACCTAAATCGGGTGGTTGGTTAAATTCAGTCAAGGTGGTTTTAGGTCTTTTAGAGTTGGCTTTGGCAATAAAGTTTCTATCCAATGCGGATTTAGTTTATCAAGCACATTTTATTACTAGAGAACTGTTTATTGCACTATGGATAGTCATTGCTGTGGTTCTCGCACTGTATCTTTTTGGTATAATCAGATTTCCTCACGATAGTAAACTGAAAAAATTATCTGTGCCAAGAGGGTTGTTTGGAGTGTTTTTTATTGCGATGACGATATACATGTTGCCTGGTATGTGGGGAGCGCCTTTAAAAATGTTAAGTGGTGTTTTGCCTCCCACTTTTTATAGAACAGAATGGATTAAGACCCTTGTAGAGGGTGAAGATCAAGGTGGTGGGCATGAAGATTCTTGTCCCAACGGACTTGAATGCTACCACGATTACGATGAGGCTCTAAAAATAGCAAAATCAACAAATAAGCCTTTGTTTATTGATTTTACTGGTTGGACTTGTGTTAATTGCAGGTACATGGAACAAAACATATGGTCAGAACCTGGAATAGATAGCTTAATTAGAGAAGAGTTTGTTTTGGTGAGTTTGTATGTAGATTCACGCGAGAAATTACCGGAATCTGAAAAGTTTATTTCGGAAAGAAACGGAAAGGAAATGCTTACTTACGGCGATAAATGGTCGGAATTGGAAATATCACAATATGGCGAAATTACCCAGCCTTTATATGTGTTACTTGATCATGATGAAAAACTGCTAACCGGTAAACAAAGTTATACGACTGATGCAAATAAATATAAAGCGTTCCTTCAAAAAGGGCTTGATGAATTTAAACGCAGGAAAGAGTGAGTTAGGAACAGCTTTTGATAAATTACAATTATGAAAAATCTATTTACTCTTTGTTTATTCGTTTTTACTGCTTCCTTTTCATTTGGTCAAAATAACGAGGTTGTTCATGATGAAGTTTCCTTTACGCAGGATAGCCTGCATGTTGTTATGAGTATTACTTTAGATATTGACTCATCGTGGATTGTGTATGATTCAATTGCTGGGGAAAATGGTCCCATACCTTTTTCGATCAGCTTTGAGGAGTCTTCAGTAGTTATTCTTACGCAAGTAAATAAACCTAAGCTTTACAAGAAGTATGATGATTTATTTGAGATGGACATATACTATCTAAAAGGCACTGTGACATATGTAGTCACGTTTTCAAAAAAGGAAGTAAATAGTGCTGGGTTGTTGTCAGGGTCATATGAATTCATGAGTTGTAATTTAACCTCTGGTGTCTGCTTGCCCCCTGTACAGCATAGTTTTTCATATAGCGTAAAATAAAAACACGCAGCTGTAAATATTTACGTCTTCCTTTCGTATTTTTGAAAAAAAATTAAAACATGGAAGCGCTCATAAAAAACAACTATAATTTTACAAATCAATCAGCTCATTACGTTGGTAAAGTACGTGACGTATACAGTATTGGTGAAGATTTGTTGGTCATGGTGGTAAGCGACAGGTTGTCTGCATTTGATGTAGTTTTGCCAAAAGGAATTCCATTTAAAGGTCAAGTGCTAAATGAAATAGCTAAGCACTTTTTAAATGCAACAAGTGACATTATTCCTAATTGGTTGGAATCGACACCAGATCCAATAGTGTCAGTCGGGAAAAAAGCCACTCCTTTTAAAGTTGAAATGGTAATACGTGGATACATGAGTGGTCATGCTGCAAGAACATATAAATCGGGTGGGAGAAAACTTTGTGGAGTGTCGTTACCTGAAGGCATGAAAGAGAATCAAAAATTCCCAGAACCAATCATTACTCCTACAACAAAGGCAGATGTGGGGCACGATGAGGATATTTCAAGAGAGAATATTTTGAGTCAAGGGATTGTGAGTGAAGCTGATTATGTTCAATTGGAAAATTATACAAGACTATTGTTCGAACGCGGAACTGAAATGGCAAACGAAAGAGGGCTTATTTTAGTTGATACAAAATACGAATTTGGAAAAGACAGTGCTGGGAATATTATTTTAATTGATGAAATTCACACCCCAGATTCAAGTAGGTATTTCTATCAAGAAGGTTACCAAGAACGCTTAAACAATGGAGAAGATCAAAAACAACTATCTAAAGAGTTTGTTCGGAAATGGTTAATTGACAACGGTTTTTCAGGGCAAGAAGGGCAAGAAATACCATTCATGTCCGAAGAATTCATTCAACAAATTAGTGACCGATACATAGAGTTATTCGAAAGCATTGTAGGCAAAGAATTCATCAAAGCAAAGGTTAATGATATTGAAGAAAGAGTATTTGCTAATGTGGAAAAATTTTTAAATAATTAGGTCATCTGTTCAATGGTTTGCACTTCAAGTTTGAGACACCTTTGTGTTTCGTTAACACCAATGAGTTAATAAAATAATATAATCGTAAAATATTCAGCTAGCTTCTTTAGTTAATTTTAAGCAGCTAAATTTTACACAATGTTAAAAACCAATTGGTCTGGGATTAAATTACTTTTTTGCGGATTACTGTTAACAGTATTTACAGAGCTTTCAGCTCAAAAAACAATTGTTTACAGTCAAAACGAAGCCACTTATAAAGCAGCGCTTAAATCTTTTGAAGCTAAAAAGTATTCCATTGCCCAAAGGAAATTCAAAAAAGTTTACACTGAAACATCTGATCCTCACGCTGAGTTAAAGCGAACCTCTGAATATTATCATGCTTTATGTGCGTTGGAATTATTCAATGATGATGCCGAAGAATTGTTCATCAAATTCATTGAACACCATCCTCAAAGTCCTAAAATTCGTTTAGCAGGATTCCAATTAGGAAAGTATTATTATCGAAAAAATGATTGGCGACATGTCATGAAGTGGATGGAAAAGGTTGATGCTAATGAGTTGGATAGTATTGACGTCGCTGAGTACCATTTCAAATTTGCTTACGCATTATACAAAGTAAAGGAGTATCCAAAAGCACAAAGACTATTTAATGAAGCTAAACAGTTGGAATCTATATACAAAAGCCCAGCTGTCTTTTACTACTCTTATTTATCTTATAAATTTGATTTCAATGAAACAGCTTTAAAGGGGTTTGACTCTTTGCGTGACGATGAAAATTTTGGAGCTGTAGTTCCTTATTATATTATTCAGATTTATTACATGCAAGGCAAGTATGATAAAATCATTGAATACGGCCCAGGTTTACTGGAAAAAGCCATTCCCAAAAGAGCTCCTGGAATTGCCAGAATTGTAGCGGAAGGATATTATAGGAAGAACAATTACAAAGAAGCGGTTAAGTATTTAGAAATTTTCATGGATAAGGGACATTTTGCTGACTCTACTTCGAATTACCAATTAGCTTATAGTTATTATAAATTAGGGGATAATGAAAAAGCAACGCCATATTTTCAGAAGACATCAGGATTAGAGTCTGAAGTGGGGCAGTTGTCCTTGTTTTATTTGGGAGACATTTATTTGAAGGAAGACAACAAGCCCTCAGCAAGAAACGCGTATCGTTTTGCGTCTAAGTCGTCACATAACATTGAAATAAAAGAAAATGCATTGTTCAATTACGCAAAATTGTCTTTCGAGTTGGATATCGATCCTTACCACGAATCTATTGTGGCTCTTGAAAAATACATTGATAAATTTCCTAATTCCTCTAAAGTAGAAGAGGCTAGAAAGTATTTGTTGAATGTATATTTAAATACAAAAAATTATCAAAGAGCGATAGTCTCTTTAGATAAGATCAAAAAGAAAGACATTGACATTCAAACTGCTTATCAAAAAATAGCGTACTACCGAGGGATTGAATTGTTTAATAATCAAAAAGTAGGTTTCACAAACAAGGATGTAACTAACTTTAAGGCTGCGATTTACTATTTCCAAAAATCGTTAGAGTATCCTATTGACAACCAAATCACTGCACTAAGTCACTATTGGAGAGCAGAATCTTACTTCAGGATAGGGGATATGAAAAAGGCTTTGGAAGGATTCAAGGCTTTTAAATCGATTTCAGGTGCCATTTTAATTAAGGAGTACCAAGAGGTCGATTATCAAATAGCTTATTGTCACTTAGGACTGAATGATTACGGTCCAGCAATCATGGCTTTTAGAAAGTACTTGGATAAGCACGCTAATGAAAACACCAG
The DNA here is from genome assembly GCA_047632015.1 of Glaciecola sp. GTDB lineage: Bacteria > Bacteroidota > Bacteroidia > Flavobacteriales_C > JBLIAZ01. The sequence continues at coordinate 3,597 of JBLIBC010000077.1, read as the reverse complement.
AAAAGTGAATGATGCCAACATCAGAACTGGAGACAGTTACTTGATTGTCAAAGGTAAAGACGACCTTATTCTTTCGTTAAAATATTACAAAAAAGCAATTTATATGAACATGGCCTTTGTTGATTATTGTTATTTTCAGCAAGCTCAGTCCTATATGTTGTTAAATAATTACAAGGAACAAGCTAAATCCCTAGAGAGTTTAATCAGTAAATTTCCTGAATCAAAATACATTGATGAAGCTAATTTTTACTTGGGAGAAACTTACTTGGTGAGTTTAAAAAATTACGATTTAGCCATCAAGTATTTTACTGAAGTCGTAGAAAAACACCAAGGAGATTTACTGCTTGTTCAACGAGCATATAACGGTTTAGCTTCTGCTCATTCAAAAAAGAAAAATTTTGAGAAAGCATTAGCGTTTTTTGAAAATTCAGTAGCACTTGATCCAAGAAGTAACTATGCGTTTGAGGCCATAAGAGGTCATAAACTTATTTGCGAGTTTGAAATAGGTAATTTCCAGCGTCACATCGATTTCCGAGATAACGTGGGACTACCTGATATGACTGAGTCGGCAAAAGACAGCAGCGTTTTTAATGCAGCAAAAAAGTTTTATTTGGAAGGAGAATACCCAACTGCAATTAAAAATATAAAAAGCTACTTGAACTCGTTTCCAAAGGCTTTATTCATTACTACCGCTAATTACTTTTTAGCAGAATGTTACTTGTCATTGGAGCAAATGGATGAGTCACTTTCTTATTATGAAAAAGTTTTGGCATTGCCTTCAGGTGAATTCACCGAACGATCTGCATATTACTCAGCTAAAATCCAGTTTAAAAACAAAGCATATTCAAAAGCAATCAACAGGTACTTGTACTTGGAAGACAAAAGCAATTACGCCAGTTATGTACTGGAAGCAAGAATTGGTTTGATGCGATCCTACAGGGAATTGCAGCAACACGAAAATTGCGTTAAATACGCTGAATTAGTATTTGCGGATGAAAAGGTGTCAAACTTAGTAAGTAATGAAGCAGTATTAACTAAGGCTAAAAGCTATTTCGACAGCTATCAGCACGAAAAAGCCATGGAAGCCTTCAAAAAAACTGAGGAGTTGAACCATGGAGCAATGGGAGCAGAGGCTAAATACTACATTGCCTACATACATTATATTAAAGAACAATATGACGAGTCCATTGAAGTAATTTACAACATTGCTAAAAAGTACCCATCTCAAAAAATGTGGATTACAAAAGGATTCATTTTAATGAGTGATAATTTTGTGAAAGTGGGAGATTACTTTCAAGCTAAATACATTCTTAAAACCGTTGTGGACAATTACAAAGGAGACGACTTAAAGCAGGAAGCTCTTGATAAATTGAAGCTTATAGATGAATTAGAAAGTGCAGAATCAGTTACTGTAGAGATAGAGGAGGAGGCTATCGAAGTTGGCGAGCGAACAAAGGACAACAAAGTGCTGTACGAAAATAAGGAGAAACAAGAAGAGGCAGAAGGTGTAATTACCATTGACTCAAGTGGAAATAAGGCGAGTGAACCAGATATTGACCCCGCGAAAATTGAATTTGTACCAATTGAATCTACGCCAGTCGATTCGACAAAACAAGATAAACCACAGGAGATCAACCCGGAAGAAAATTCACCTAAGGAATAAAAAAGCATCACATGAAATTATATAAATATTTATTGGTTGTCCTTGCATCGTTTTCCTCAGGAATGTTTGCTCAACCTGTAGTTGACGAAAACAAAGGCTTGGTGATCATTGTCACAGGAGGAGGTGAAGTGTCATACGAAAAAACAAAAAAAATTGCCACTGAGCCTGATTTCACTGATACTGTTAAAGTTGATTTTACATTGGATTACAGTTCAATTGATAAAAAATTGAACTCTAAATTTGAATTGGAAACTGTCAAGCCTCCTAAATTGCTAATAATAGAACCGCTTAATGAAATACATAAAGGCCAGGTTAAATTGGGTTTAAATGATTTTAAAACACCGCCGTATTTTGATTTCAACTACAGCACCATTCGCCATAAAAAATACAATGCAGGAATAGTGATGAATCATTATTCGTCTGATCTTGATTTAAAAGGAAAAGACGACACCCGGTTTACTGAAAACAACATTGGACTTTATGGTAAAAAAATCAACAAAAAAACGACCTTGTCTGCAGACTTAGATTACGATTACAATACATTTAGATATTACGGTTACGATCCCTCATTATTTATACTTGACCCTGAAGACAATCAACAGTATTATTCAGTGTTAAATGGAGGAGTATTTTTAAAAAGTAACAAGGATAAAAACACCAAACATGAATACACTGCAGGTGTAAATTATCAGCAGTTGTTTTCAAAACATCAAGTGCAGGAACATTTAATTGAACTTCAAGGCGAAGTGAACGGATACTACTTACCAAGTGGGGGAGTAATGGATTCAATTGACTTCACTGATGTGTCAGGCTTTTGGAATTTGGATGTGAATGCAGGTTATTTAATAAGTCAAGATTCAGTGTTGAATTTAAGTAGCACTTTAGTTGCGCTGCGTCCAACCTATAAATTAAAACGGAAAAGCATAAGTGTAACAATCGGTTTACCGTCGTATTTTTTAACCAACAACAGCAGGTTTTTAACAGTGCTCCCAACTTTAAATGTAGAGTACGCAATAGCTAAGGATATCCTAATAGCATACGCTGGTTACGACAGGAAGTATGAAAGAAACCATTATTTAACCTACATGAAAGCCAATCCTTTTATTGGTGGGAACATGCCTCATAACAATACTTACACAAGAGTTGATCTAGTTGGAGGATTAAAAGGTGCTTTCACTTCAAAAACTACTTTTAATCTGGGTGGCCACTACAGAGACATGAAAGGCTTTGTACTTTACGTTAATGAATTTACTTCCATTGGAAATCGGAAATTCAATGTGATTACAGACGATGTGAAACACGCCCAAGCATTTGCTGAGGTGATATTTGAGAACAAAAAGTTAAACACAGGATTATTAGCTGAATATAATAAGTATGAAATGACAAGTAAGTTTGCATATCATTTACCTGAAATTGTAGCTCAAGCGTTTGTAAAATACAACGTGCAAGACAAGTTTTACATAGGAACGGAATTGTTTTATTACGGTGAACAATTCGCATTAGATAATAACGATGCATTGCTTGGAACGACGAGTGATGATCCAATTACTCTTAAAGCAATTATTGATTTTAACTTCAGTATCGATTATAAATACAACGATAAATTAGGAGCTTTTCTTTCGGTGAACAACATCCTATCTACTAAACACCAACGTTGGAATCAATATCCTAACTACGGAATAAATGTGCTAGGAGGGGTTAGTTACAAGTTCTAACTTAATTGTGCTTTCGAGACCTTAAATAAACCATTACTAATATCGCGTTAATACTCAAACTGAAAATTAAAATTATTAGGTGTGAGTTCATTTTTTCTGAAGCTTGAGGTAGCTCATGAACAAGAGAATCATTGGTCTGGGGCCTTTCTTGTTGACCCCCGTTTAGCAATTCGTCAAAAGATATTTTTGTGGGAGTAAAAATTCGGTTGGTATTGCCTT
>JBLIBC010000076.1:0-10547 GCA_047632015.1 Glaciecola sp. | reverse complement strand
TTAATTTTGCTCCTAAATCACAAGCATCACTACAAATGTCTATTATTTGCAAATTCACTGCGGTGAAAGTTTTATACTGTTTTAAACGAACAGGAAACAAATAACATGAAATTGGTTTTCTAAAATCTATCTCATCGTTTAAGTAAGCTTTTTCAACTGCGCATTTAGTGATTCCTGTTTCGTCTTTATAAACATACGCACATTGTTGATTATCAACCAATGGAGTAGATAAATCACCATCTGAATCAAACACGAAATTTCCTTGTTTTTCAACCTCTTCAATTCCCTCAGGAGTCATGTAGGGTTTCACAAAATCGTAGGCTTCTTCAAGTAAGGAACATTCTTCTTCTTCCAGTGGAGCGCCACTATCACCAGCTACACAACAAGCCCCTTTACAAGCTGATAAGTTGCAAACGAATTGTTTGTCAAGGAGGTCATCTGATACTAAGGTGTTGTCGATTTCAATCATTTATAAACATCGCTTGTGATTGATTATAAATGTAGGGAAATTGGACTTGTATCTTATTTGAAAAGGAAGAGAGTAATTCACAAAGGATTCTTTATTTCCACTTAAAAAGCAACTCACTTTTTTAAAGGATTTAAGATTTCTTTTCACAAACTCTTTCCATACACGAAATTAAAATGATATTTTTAAGCCATAAATATTAAAAACAAACACCATGGATATTACACAAATAGAACAAAGGTTAAAAGAAGGGAATGCAAGATTTGTAGCTGATAACTTAGAAGGCAAACTTCAAGACAGCGCAAGACGAAATGAATTAACTGGTGGGCAAGCTCCTTACGCTATCGTGTTAAGTTGCGCTGACAGTCGAGTCGTTCCTGAGCAAGCTTTTGATGCAGGATTAGGAGAGTTATTTACAGTAAGAGTAGCTGGTAATGTGGCCAATACTTCCTCCACGGCAAGCATCGAATATGCTGTTGCTCACTTAGGATCAAAAGTAATTGTAGTGATGGGTCATCAAAGTTGTGGAGCTGTTACCGCTGCAATTGCAGGTGGCGACAATGGATATAACTTGAATCATTTACTAAGTCACATTGCTCCAGCAATAAGTGCTTCAGAAAGTGGTGCAGCTGTTAATGATGTAGTTAAAAAGAATGCGGAACTTACCGCTCAAGATTTGGTGAACAGGTCTTCAATTATTTCACAAGCTGTCAAAAGTGGCGCTGTGAAAATAGTTCCAGCTTATTACAATCTGGATTCAGGTGTCGTGGATTTCTTATAATTACTTCCAGTGGTATTGTTATACAATTTCCCATTGCATGAACCCCTCTCGGTCAGGAGTCCATGCAATGGAAAATGGCATCAAGAACGCAAAAGAAAAGCATAATCAAAAGCAACTTCTTTATAATACTCATACCTTCCTGAAGCACCTCCATGGCCAGTTTCCATGTTTGTTTTAAGTAACAATAAGTTATTGTCGGTTTTCAACTCTCGTAATTTCGCAACCCATTTTGCAGGTTCAAAATACTGCACTTGTGAATCATGTAACCCTGTAGTTACAAGTAAAGAAGGGTAGTCTTTCGCTTCCACATTATCATAAGGACTGTAACTTAACATGTACTCATAGTATTCTTTTTCATTTGGATTTCCCCACTCATCATACTCACCAGTAGTCAAAGGAATAGTATCATCCAACATGGTAGTTACCACATCCACAAATGGCACAGCAGCCACGAGAGATTTCCATAAATTCGGCTTCAGGTTCATTACTGCTCCAATCAACAATCCTCCTGCACTACCTCCCATTCCGTGCAGTTTGTTTTTAGCACAATACTTTTGATCAACTAGGTGTTCTCCACAGGCAATAAAATCCGTAAAAGTGTTCATTTTATTGAGCATTTTTCCTTCTTCGTACCAATACCTTCCCATGTCTTCTCCGCCCCTTATGTGAGCTATTGCAAAAGCAAAGCCTCTATCCAATAAACTCAATCTAGCAGGACTAAAACCAGGATCCACCACATGGCCGTACGAGCCGTAACCGTAAAGTAACAATGGTGATTCACCTTCAACAAACAAGCTTTTATTGTATACTAAAGAAATTGGAATTTTAGTCCCATCACTTGCTGTAGCGCAAATTCTTTCCGTACTGTATTGTAGTTCGTCGTACCCTCCTATGACTTTTTGTTGCTTTTTTATGTCCTTGCTTTTATCCTTGAAGTGATAGTCAAAAACAGTAGACGGAGTCACTAAACTCGTATAACCATACCTGAAGTAGGGCGTATCAAATTCCATATTGACTGATCCGTATGCCATGTAGGAGGCTGCATCCATTTTTATATAATGAGGAGCAGCTCCATCATTTGGAATGATTTTGAATTGAGACAACCCACCGCTTCTTTCCTCCAACACCATAAAGTCTTTAAAAATTTCAAGGCCCTCAAGCAAAGTGTCTTTTCTGTGAGCCACACTTTCACCCCATTCCTCTTTGTTTGTTTGCCCTAAACCACAAGTTAACAAACGGAAGTTTTTCGCTTCCCAATTAGACACAACGTAAAATTTATCATCAAAATGATCCACACTGTACTCGTGGTTTTCTTCCCTTTTTTGAAACAAAGAAAAATCCTTCAGAGGTTCATTAGCATTGATAAAGTTGTATTCCGTTGAGGTAGAACTGTATGATCCAATAAAAATAAACTGTTTCGATTTACATTTATAAACTGAGGAAATAAATGCTTCTTCTTTTTCATGAAACACCATGACATCGTCATTAAACGAAGTACCTAACTTATGCCTGAATACTTTGTTCGATCGCAAAGTAGTTTCATCCTTTTGCACATAAAACAAGTATTCGCCATCATTGGACCAAGTAAACCCACCTGATGTCGACGGAATTTCCTCTTTCAGTAATTCACCTGATGTTACGTTTTTAAAGCAAATTGTGTACATCCTTCGAGATACAAAATCCACTGAATAAGCTAAAATATCACTCACAGGATTAACCGAAAGTTTTGCCACACTGCAATAATCTTTTCCTTGAGCCAAGACGTTGTTGTCAAGTAAAACCTCTTCCTCACCGTCCAACGTTCCTTTTTTTCGACAATACAAAGGATACTCTTTACCTTCTTTATAACGGTTATAATAATAACAGCCGTCTAACAAATAAGGAACCGATTCTTCCTTTTTGTCCAACCTCCCTACAATTTCCTGGTACAATTCCTTTTGCAAGTCGGTGGTACTTTCCATGCAATAATCACTGTATGAATTTTCATTATTCAGATAATCAATCACTTGAGGGTTTTCTCTTTCATTTAACCAATAATACGGATCCACACGTACGTGATCATGAACAATTAACTCTTTATATCTTTTATTGCATTCAGGTGCTATCATGGTCAAATTTTATTTTCTTAGGAGTGAATTTATTAACAATTTACAACACCTAAGGCCTTGGTTTTAGGGAAAAACAAACAAATTTAGGAACTTATTAACATTGCTTAATTTTTTATTAATTGAACACATTGTATCTTGGTCATGCAAGAACTATACATTAAGCATTGATTATTAACTTATCGTTGATTATGAATACTATTTACATCAAAGAAGAACTTGACGCTGAACTGAAGACACTAAAGGCTGAGCGACTGACTGTATATAATAAGAGAAAAGACTTGTTGCAAAAATTCAGCAACAAGCAATCTAAGACTCAAGATTCCGCAAGTGCTATGCACGACCTTGACAGAAAAATTGAGGACATCGAAAGAAAATTGGAAATATTGTTTTAGAAAAACCTTTAACAAAAGGGGAACTCTAAAAATTAGATTTATTGAAGTGAACGAGAAATTAAAAACGCAGCATACATGAGTATGTGAGTATTTTAATTTTTAAGTTCAACGAAGAAAAAGCAATTTTTAGAAACCCCCTCAATTGCTTACATGTTCCAATGTAGCCCTACGCTTTCTTTTCGTTCCGAAGCTGTTTTTATAATGAGGTAGGCCACATTTATAATGTTTCTTGTCTCACATATGGCTTGACTTAATGTCGTTTTTTCGTACAGGTCCTCTGTTTCTTGATAAATTATTTTCAATCTTTCAAGAGCTCTATTCAGCCGTATGTCACTCCTTACGATTCCAACATAAGCACTCATTAGTTCTTGAATTTCCTTTAAACTTTGAGTGATCAAAATCATTTCTTCGGGAGCTTCAGTACCTGAAGTATCCCAATCAGGGACACCTTCTTTAAATGAATAATCCTTAAAATCAATTGCCACATGTTGGGAAGCAGCATGAGCATATACTATTGCCTCTAACAATGAATTTGAGGCAAGCCTATTAGCTCCATGCAAACCTGTTCTGCTGCATTCACCAATGGCATATAAATTTTTAACAGTCGATTGCCCATGTTCATCCACATCGATACCACCACAACAATAATGCGCCGATGGTGTCACTGGAATGTATTGAAACGCCGGGTTAATCCCCAATTCCATGCATTTGCTATATATGTTTGGAAAATGAGCTTTAAAAGCTTTCATGTTTAAATGCGTGCAATCCAAATAAACATGATCCAATCCGTGCTTTTTCATTTCAGAATCTATTGCTCTTGCCACAATATCACGTGGAGCTAATGAACCTCTTTCGTCATGCGCATTCATGAACTCTTCCCCATCTTTGTTCTTAAGCACCGCTCCAAATCCCCTTACCGCCTCAGAAACTAAAAAAGCAGGATTCGCACCAGGATTGTATAATGCTGTTGGGTGAAACTGAATGAACTCCATATCGGTCACTTGAGCTTTTGCTCGATATGCCATAGCTATTCCATCTCCAGTAGCCACTTTTGGATTAGTAGTTGAATTGTATACTAATCCTATTCCACCTGTAGCCATTATTGTCTTTTTGGCAAGCAATTGAAATACCTTTCCTTCTTTTTTATTGAGCACATAAGCACCAAAACAAGCAATGTCTTTGTTCTTTCTTGTGACGTGGTTTCCAAAATGGTGCTGTGTTATTAAATCAACCGCAAAATGATGATCCAACACTACAATATTTGGATGTTTTTTAACTTGTTCATTTAGGGCCCGAACAATCTCTCTTCCCGTGATGTCTTTATGGTGTAAAATTCTGTTTTCTGAATGACCTCCTTCCATGGCTAAATCATAACTGTCACCACTCTTGTCAAACTTTGTTCCCCAGGCTATCAATTCTTCAATACGAAGCTTAGCTTCAGACACTACTTTTTGGACAACCTTTTTGTCATTTAGTCCCACTCCAGCAATCAAGGTGTCTTCAATGTGCTTTTCCACCTTGTCCTTCTCCAAATTCCAAACCCCAGCAATTCCTCCCTGCGCATAAGCAGTGTTTGACTCCTCGGGAAGATCTTTAGTCACAATACATACACGTCCTTTCTTAGCCGACTTCAGGGCAAAAACTAGTCCAGCAATACCTGAACCTAATACTAAAAATTCTGTCTTTTGGGGATTCATTTCGCTCAAAATTAAACAAAGAGATTGTCATTGTTTTAGCTTGAGTAAGAAAAAACGAAAATTGAACCGAGGAGAGCCGAAGAGGAAAGACGAACGAGGGAACTGCAAAGTACTCTTGAACTCCTTATAAATTAAATAAAAGGTGAATAATTCTAAGAAGTAGCATATATAAAGAAGTGAACTCGGCAGAAAATAATATTAAGTGAACAAAGCAAAATACCGTTCAAAATAAATTATGACCGCTCCTGTATAATAAAAACGTTTCTGCTATATTTGTGTGTTATATAAGTAAAAAACACATTAATTTTATCATTATGGAACCACTATTCAAAGACCCTAAAGAGCAAGATTTAATCCAAAAAGTAGGTCTAGTATTTATTGAAAAGGGAATGAAGGCAATGACAATGGATGACATTGCTTCCGAGCTTCACGTTTCCAAAAAAACTTTATACAAATACGTTAAAAACAGATCGGAATTAGTGACCAAATGTGTGAAGCTGAGGGTTCATAAGGAGATGGAAAACCGAACGATGCTTGCAGCAGCTGGTTTAAATGCTATTGAGGAAAACTTTAAAATTATTGAGTTCACCTCCCAAGTAGTCTCAAAAACCACTTCAAAAGTACATGACGATTTGGAAAAACATTTTCCTGAGGCTTTTGCTGTTATTCAAAACTACACAAATAATTTCTTGTTAAATGCCGTGCTAAAAAACATGGAAAAGGGTGTTAAAGAAGGACTTTACTGTGCGCAATTCAATCCAAAAATATTAGCCAAAATGTACATTTCAAAAATTGATTTAGTTTTTGACGGAGCGACCTTTCCACCTAATGAATTTAACTTGGGTGACGTATTGCAAAGTGTGGTTATTCACAACATGCGAGGAATAGCTACAAGAAAGGGTATTAAAATAATTGAAGAACTTACTGGAAAGCCTTATAAATAAGTAAAATGAAACTACTCCCTACTACCTTTTTATCTGCTATTTTGATGCTGTTTTCATTATGTCTAAGCACAAAATCATTTAGTCAAAATAAGGATAGCATCAATGTTAACGAATTCACTTTATCACAAGCTCAAGCATTTGCTGAAGTAAATCATTACAAAGCAATTAATTCAGACCTGGACCTTAAAATTTCCAAGAAGAAAATTTGGGAAACCACTGCAATAGGTCTTCCGCAAATTTCAGGTTCGGCGAGTTATCGACACAGCATTGATTTAGAATTTGAATTTCCCGATGAGGCGTTAACAGCTCCAGGAAATGAATTCATGTCTATTTTTGGAGCAGATAACGTGAGTCAAGGAAAACTAGAAGCCACACAATTACTATTTGATGGAACGTATATTGTTGGTTTACAAGCAGCAAAAACATATTACAAACTGTCTGAAAATCAAAAAGAAAAAACTTTAGTTGAGCTAAAGGCAGACGTAGCTAGCTCATACTACCTAGTTCTAATAGCAGCGGAAAACGTTGAAATTCTGAAAAAGAACTTAAGTAATTTACAACAGTCTCTCACTGAAACAGAAGCATTATTAAAACAAGGATTTGTTGAAGAAACGGACTTGGATCAACTTAACTTATTAAAGTCTAAACTTACTACTTCATTGGGAAGTGCTAAAGTATCGAAAGACATCGCTATAAAAATGTTAAAACTTAGCATAGGGATGGGTTTAGAAAAAGCAATTGTTTTAAAAGATGATCTTGATGCGGTGGTTAATCAAACGACCTTAGACGCATTGGTTGCAAGTAATTTCAACGCTGGGAACAATGCTGATTTAAACATAATGGCAACTCAAAGAAAACTGTTGGATTTGGATTTAAAAAGATACAAAATGCAAAGATTACCTTCCTTGGCTGCATTTTATCAATACACTAATACGGCGTACCAGTTAGAATACGACTTTTATAAAAATGCCAATTGGTTAGACGCTCAAAATGTAGGAATATCCTTGTCAGTGCCAATCTGGAGTAGTGGTTCTCAAGGAGCGAAAATAAAACAAGCTCAGTTTGCATTAATGAAAATAGATAACCAAGTTAAGTATTTTGAATCGGCCTTAGCGCTTCAGCATAGCAACAGCATTGATCAATTGAAATCAAAAATTGAAAGTAGAAACAATGCAATAAAAAGCAATGAGATTGCTCAAAAAATTTATGATAAGACCGCTGTCAAACACAAAGAAGGATTGGCATCTAGTTTTGAGTTAACCCAAATAAAAAACCAACTGCTAGAAGCCCAAGGAGCATATATCAATTCAACTTTTGAATTATTGAACGCTAAAGTTGCTTTGGATAAATTACAAAATAAGCTTTAAGAAAGCTACTACTTAAATAAATTACCATGAAATACATTGGAATATCTGTTCTGTCACTGCTTGCAATAATTACGATAGGTTGCGACAAATCAATCGGTGAATTAAAGGAAGAAAGAAAAACACTAGTTGCAGAGCATGAAGTGCTGTTACATGATCTTGATTCTTTAATTGCTGATTTAAAGTCCGAAAACACTTCAAAGATTGAGATAAAATACACTGCTGTTACAGCTCAAAAAGTTTCGGTTAAGACTTTTGAGCACTTTTTTGAAGTTCATGGTAATGTTCAGGCTGAGGAAAATGCAGCGCTTTATGCCCAGGCTCCAGGAAATGTAAAAACCATTCATGTAAAAGAAGGACAAAATGTAAAAAAAGGAGATGTAATCATATCCTTGGATGCTTCTACTATCGAATCTAGCATCAAGGAACTACAAACTGCTTACAAGCTAGTGAACAAAGTTTACGAAAAGCAAAGTAATTTATGGGAACAAAAAATTGGTTCTGAACTCCAATATTTAGAGGCCAAAACCAACAAAGAATCCATGGCTCAAAAACTTAAAACAGTTAAGGAACAATTGGACATGTATAAAATAAGAGCTCCTTTTTCAGGAGTTGTTGATGCGATTATGCCTAAAATTGGTGAAGCAGCGATGCCTGGCTATCCTGTAGCTAGAGTTCTTAATTTGAGTAAAATATATTTAGAAGCTGACGTAAGTGAAGCCTATCTTCCCACAGTAAAATCAGGAAGCTTTTTAGAAATTAAATTCCCTGCATTAAACGAGTCCATCAAGGCAAAAGTAACCAGGGTAGGTAATTTTATTAATCCCACAAATCGGACTTTTAAAATTAGAGTCGAATTCAGTAACCCTGAAGGAAAGTACAAACCAAATCAATTAGCTGTATTAAAAATACGTGATTATGAAGCTAAAAACTCATTGGTGATTCCGTCAAGAATTGTTCAACAAGACAGAGGTGGAAAGGATTACGTTTATACGATTGAAAAAAAGGATGTCAAAAGAGTCAAAAAATTAATTTTAGACGTTGGCCAATCCTATGAAGGTCAAATGGAAATTTTGAGCGGCTTGGATTCTAACACGGTTATCATTGACAAAGGTGCAAAATCAGTCCAGGCTAACGATGCAATTGAAATAAAATAATCCAACCTTTAACGTATTTATACCATCACGATGGAAAACAAAAAAAACAAAGGGTTAAAAGAGTTTGGATTATCCTCTCTTTCCCTTAAAAACCCAACTACTATCATAGTACTTACTATCATTCTTGCAATGATTGGTATGAACTCGTACAAAAGCATGCCAAGGGAAGCGTTTCCTGAGGTGGTACTCCCACAAATTTTTGTAGGAACACCGTACCCAGGAAACTCACCCTTGGACATCGAAAAGCTAATCACCCGTCCATTAGAAAAAGAAATAAATACGATTACGGGAATTGATAAAGTAGTTTCTAACTCAGTACAAGGATACTCCACCATCGACATTAAATTTGATTTTTCTGTTACACCTCTAGAAGCGCTCCGTAAAGTAAAAGACGCTGTAGACAAAGTTAAAGGTGACCCATCATTTCCTACCGATTTACCAGCAGACCCTAACGTATTTGAAATGAACATGGCGGATCTTGTTCCAGCGTTAAACGTCAACTTATCTGGCGATTTTTCCATGGACATGCTTAAAGAGTATGCTGAAATTCTGGAGGATAGGATCGAAGAAATCCCTCAAATAACCAAAGTTGACATTCGAGGAATTCAGGAAAAAGAAGTAAAAGTGAACGTGGATCTGTTTAAAATGGAATCCATGCAAGTGACATTCAACGACATTGAACAAGCAATTGCACAAGAAAACATGACCATTTCAGGAGGTGATGTGGTGGTTGATGGATTAAGAAGGAACGTACGTTTAGTAGGCGAATTTCAAGATTGGAAAATTATTGGTGATATCATCATCAAAAATGAAAAATTCAACATTGTGTATTTAAGAGACGTGGCAACTGTGTCTTTTGAGGAAAAAGAAAGAGCAAGTTTTGCAAGAGAATTTGGTGCTCCTGTAGTGATGTTGGATGTGATGAAAAGAGGTGGAGAAAACTTAATAGAGGCATCGGAACAAGTGAACGACATCATTAAAGATGCTAAAGAAAATGATTTCCCTGATGGTCTTGAAATCACAATAACAAATGACCTTACTGGTAAAACAAAAACCCAAGTAAACGAGCTCGAAAATTCCATAATATTCGGAACCATTTTAGTGGTGTTAGTATTGTTATTTTTCCTTGGTTTACGAAACGCAGCCTTTGTTGGAATTGCAATTCCTTTGTCCATGTTCATTGCCTTCTTTGTGTTAAATACCATGGGTGTGACATTGAACATGATGGTGCTTTTCTCTTTAGTACTAGCTCTGGGAATGTTGGTTGATAATGGAATCGTCATTGTCGAGAACATTTATCGTTTAATGGATGAAGGATACAAGCCTTTTGAGGCGGCCAAATACGGAGCAGGTGAAGTAGCTTGGCCTATTATTGCATCAACCGCCACTACTTTAGCAGCCTTTGTTCCACTTGCATTATGGCCAGGAATCATGGGTGAATTCATGAAGTTTTTACCGATTACTTTAATGATCGTATTGGGGTCATCGCTATTTGTTGCCTTAGTAATCAACCCCGTTTTGATTGCTTTAATGGCAAGAATGAGCAACAAGGGAGTGAAAATACTAGCTACTGTGATTGCGGCAATAGGCTTAATCATCACTTTCAAACTAGACGCTGGTGCTGGTAACATGTTAGTA
>JBLIBC010000075.1:0-10604 GCA_047632015.1 Glaciecola sp. | reverse complement strand
CCATGTAGAATGGTTGGTCCTATTATTGAAGAATTAGCAGCGGAGTATGAAGGTAAAGCCATCATTGGAAAAGTTGACGTAGACAACAACAACGAAATTTCTGCTAAATACGGTATCAGAAACATTCCTACTATTTTGTTTTTGAAAAACGGAGAAGTAATGGACAAGCAAGTTGGAGCTGTTCAAAAATCTGTTTTAGCTGAAAAGTTAGAAAAGTTGTTGTAAAAGGTATCACCTAAAACATCTCGTCTAGTTTAAGTATTTATGCCAATAAACCTGTCCCAAGTTCAACAACTTTCCAAGCTGGAATTACTGGCTAAACAAATTGTTGAGGGATCAATTACAGGATTACATAAAAGTCCTTTCCATGGATTCTCGGTAGAATTTGCAGAGCACCGCTTGTATAACACAGGTGAGTCTACTAAAAACATTGACTGGAAACTGTACGCCAGAACCGACAAACTTTACACAAAAAAGTTCGAGGAAGAAACCAACCTCAGGTGTCAAATACTCATTGATACTTCTGCCTCTATGGCTCTCCCCGCTTCGGACAACAGTGACATTACACAACTTAATAAGTTAGGTTTCTCTATATACACAGCTGCTGCCTTGATGTTTTTAATGCGAAAGCAACGTGACGCAGTGGGTATTAAATTATTTGACGAAACCATTCGTTTTGAATCGGAAATTAAAAACAACAAAAATCACGTCAGTTGGTTAATTCATCAGCTTGAACAAGAATTAAATAAAAAGGAACATACAAAAAGCACCATGTTGATTGACGCCATCAACATGATGGCTAGCAAATCACATAAACGCTCTTTGACCATCATATTTTCCGATTTTATCCAACAGGATAATCAAACAAAGGAGCTCATGAACAGCCTACAACATTTAAAGCACTTACAGCACGAAGTGATTGTGTTCAATGTAATGGATAAAAAGCTTGAGTTAAATTTTGAATATACCAATCGACCTACAAAATTCATCGACGCTGAAACGGGAGAAACCATCAAACTCAATCCTGAGGAAATAAAACAGGAGTACATCGCAAAGCAAGAGCAACGGTTATCCGAGCTTAGAACCAGCATGAGAAACCACAAAATCGATTACCTTGAGTGTGACATCAACCAAGGATTAGAAAAAACCTTAATCAGCTACTTGGCCAAACGTAAAAACATGTAAGTCGTGTACGCACGAGTATGTGCAAACAAGTCTTAGCCTGTTATAAACAATTGGAAGTTTATCAATTCAAGTATTACTTCAACAAACCTCCCTCTATTAAACTTATTTTTACGCAATAGTATGTTCGCAATCATCAAAAAAGAAATAAGTTACTTTTTTAGCTCCTTAGTTGGGATGGTTGTACTGATGACTTTTTTACTTGTCAACGCTTTGTTTTTGTGGGCTGTACCAATTAACGACTACCTCAATATTTTTAGTTCAGGCTATGCATCCTTAGAACCACTTTTTACCCTTGCACCTTGGATGTACCTAATACTGATTCCAGCCTTGACCATGCACTCCATTACCGAGGAGAAATCATCAGGAACCTTGGAGCTTATCATCACAAAACCTGTGAGCAATAAAAGTTTAGTTGCGGCAAAGTTTTTTGCTAGTAGCATCATTTTAATACTCACCCTCCTCCCTACTTTAATGTACGTTGGAAGCGTATCCTTTTTGGCATTTCCACAAGGAAACATTGATACAGGTGCAATAATTGGCTCTTACCTAGGACTGGTTTTACTAGGAAGTAGTTTCATTGCCATTGGAATATTCGCTTCCTCTCTGGCAAACAATCAAATAGTAGCTTTGATGTTAAGCATTGTACTGTGCATATTCTTTTACCTTGGATTTGACTGGATAGCCTCTTTTGGAACCGAAAACACCACAGCTTTCTTCATTAAACAATTTGGTATTCAAGAACATTACAATTCTATAAGTCGAGGATTGCTGGACACCCGGGACTTAGTTTATTACCTTGTTCTAATTGTCTTCTTTTTGGCATTGAGCGAACTTAAATTATCCTCTAGGAAATGGTAAACCAGTGGTAAAATGAACAAGGAAAACAACATGAAATTCAATTCACTTCCTAAGTTAAAACTCTCGGGACTCACTGCATTTTTCACCAAAATTATTGTCTTGGTTGTAATTGTAGCAATTTCTTCCTTTTACTTTTTAAAGTTTGATTTAACACAAGACGAGCGCTATACTCTCTCGCAAGAAACCATTGACTTACTAGAGTCTATGGACGATGTGGCAGAATTCAAAATATACTTGGAAGGTGACGCCCTTCCTGCAGGATTTGTAAAACTCAGGAACGCTATTGATGAGACACTTGACGAGTTTGCCGAACACGCCAATGGTAACATCGAATTTGAATTCATTGACATCAAAGACATCAGCTCAGTAAAAAACCAAGAAAAGGAAATCATTCGACTTTCCAAACTGGGAATACCTTACCTACCTGTAGAGCAAAAAAAAGAAGCAGGTACCAGCACTTTTTACGTCACACCAGGTGCCGAGGTGTTTTATAACAACCGCTCTTGTGGTGTAAACTTGCTAGTGACAAGCCGCGCTCAGTACGAACAAAATTTTAACGCATCCATTGAAGCCTTGGAATATCAGTTGTCCAACGCTATCAGAAAGCTGCAGCGCGAACGCCCTAAAAACATCGGATTCTTACAACTTCATGGGGAGTCTGGTCAATACGAACTAGAAGACTTTGCAAAAACCTTAGCCGAATATTACAACATTGGCCCTGTCTTTTTACAAAATGAACAAGGCTTGTACGATTTGAACTCCTTAAACTTAATTGATATCCTTGTAATTTCAGGACCCAAAACTCAGTTTAACGAATTGGAGTTGGTCATTATTGATCAGTTTGTAATGAAAGGAGGAAAGCTTCTCTGCATCCTTGACGGAATTTACGCTGAACTGGACAGTTTACGAAGCTCTCCCTACTTCCCTGCCTTGGCATACAACAGCGGGCTCGAAAAATTACTTTACAAATACGGAGTACGAATAAACAACGATGTAGTCGAGGATCAACAATGCACAAGAATCCCTATTCAAACTGGCCCTGCGGGAAGCAGTACAAAACCAGAATTATTTTCATGGGTGTATTTCCCTTTGATATTCAGTGAAAACAACCATTTAATCAACATTAACTTAGACCCTATAAAAATGGAATTTGCAAGCACCTTGGACAGCATTGCTACTCCAGGAATCAAACACACTTCCTTACTGAACACTTCTGGGTTAAACCGGTACGTGAAAACACCCACTCGAATTGGATTTGAAGACGCAGTTTCTGGAACAAGCGAAAAAAAGCTAAATGAAGGAAAAAAGTGTGTTGCATTTTTAACTGAAGGAACTTATACTTCCTATTATCAAAACAGGATACTACCTGAAGAGTTTTCCGCCCATAAATCATTTTTAAAAAGCAGTCCAGTCAGCAAAATGGTCGTCATTTCCTCCGGAACCTTTGCAAATAACGCGGTACTTTCCGACAATAAAACACTCCCCCTTGGAGCCGACAGATACTCTTCCGCCTTTTACGACAACAAAAAAATCTTGTTAAACATCATCAACTACTTGAGCGACGACCAAGTATTGATTACCGTTCGGTCCAAAAAAATTAAAATGCGCTTACTTGACAAAAAGAAAGTAAAAACATTCAAATCCAGTATCAAGTGGTTGAACTTATTGGTACCTCCAGCTGTGATTTTACTAATTTCCCTTTTGTTTTATATCGTGCGGAAAAAGAGGTATTCCTAATTGTCATTCTTCTTGTATTGCATGACGATCAATGAATCCTAATACTTTTTCAAAATACCTTTCACCTCCAGTTTTCCAAACCGACACATGGTTTGCTCCTTCCACAGTGATAAACTCCTTGTGATTAGACGCTAGTGCTTTAAAATTTCCCTTGCCGTACTTGATGTTTATTTTTTTGTCCGAATCACCATGAGCCATTAAAATTGGTTGATGAATGGATTTACAAGCAATAACAGGTGAAGCTAATTCAGTTTTGAATTTTCCCAACTCCCCTGCCCTGTGCACCAAGAACTTACTCATGGATTCATGCGAATACCACATGAAATAATTTAAATAGTCATGTGATATGCTTTCAAAATCGGAAAACGTACTTTCAATGACACCAAATTTTATCCTTGAATCAAAAGACAAAGTTTGTAAAGCAACTGCTGCCCCTAACGATTGTCCCCATATTCCAATTGACCCGATGGACCCGACCGACCCGATGGAATTATGATTACCATCTTCTAAAGCAATCAACTTATCAATCAGTAAACTAAGGTCTATCTTTTCATTGACACCAAAAGTACAGTACCTTCCTTCGCTTTGCCCATGCGCTCTTAAATCCACTAAGACAGCGTTGTAACCATTTTGAGCTAACCATTGGCTCAAGCCAATAAAGTGCTCCTTACTGCCTCTTATACCGTGAACAAGAATGATTGTACCCTTAGTTGATTCTGTTTGACTGAAGGTCAAATAAGCACTTTGTAACAAGCTGTCTTTGGTGTAGAATTCAATGGGCAAGCCCGCAATTTTGCTGGCAATTAAATCGTAGTTCTTTACCTGTTTATCCTTGACAATTCCCATCTTAGGATGGCATATTTCTACCATTAAAATTGGAACTAAAAAGTAAAACACCAAAGCCCCACTAAGTAAGCCAACGATTAATAAATACCCAATCCATTTTACAAACTTTCTTTTCACGGTTAATGAACAGGAAATTGAAGGAATTATTTTGTACGGAACACATAGATGTCAGTCACATCGACTTAATAAACGTTAAAGAAAACATTATCCCTTATCGTCATTGCGAGGAACGAAGCAATCCACTCCCGTGTAATTCTGGAAATGAGATTGCTTCGTGCCTCGCAATGACATGGTTTGTAATTGAACGTTACTCTTGATTTATCCTAAACAAAAAAAAGAGCGCCAATGATTGACACCCTTTTTTGTTGAATTAATTAAAAAACTGCTGTTATTCCCTATTTGAATTCCGCTCTTCCTGTAGGAGCTCATCAACACCCTTGTCTAAACTATCATCTATCAGATCAGCACCACCTTCCGACTTCCCATCACATCTGAACGCTAACATTTTAAAGACATTCAACTTCCTATTCTCTTCAGCTATTTCAACTTGCTTTTTTTGTACAGCTTTCTTTTTATCAGAAATTCTCTTTTTGGCAATTTTTAGTTTTGCAGCCAATTGCTTTGCCTTTCGCACTCTTTTTTGTTTTGCAGCCTCTCTTTTTCGTTTCATCTTTGCAACTGTCTCCTCGAACTCTCTCATTCTTTTAGCTAAGTCCTTTTGAACTCCGTATGTTCTCAAATGATTCCTAATTGTTGCTTCACTGCTAGGCAGCAACTTAATCAGTATTGCATTGTCCTTGTATGGATTATACCTCTGGTGAGCAAACTTAAAGCTTTTACCCTCTTTCGAAATAGCCATGCAAAATGTGTTTTCCATGCTTTTCGCACCTCTAGTACCGGCTTTGGGAACCCTTATCGTGGCAGTGCCATTTTTTAATAACAAGGGGGTTAAATTATCGACAGCACTCAGGTATTGATAAACCTCTGTTGTTCCTTTGTGTCCTTCATAATTGATGACTACACCTTTACTTCCTTTCGATAATAAATGTAAGTATGCATCAATGTTTACCCAACCTGCACTTGCCCATTGAAAGCTGTACACGTTTGATGTTGCTGCCGAATTACGGGATGCAACTGGTGTATTGACATAATCGCCTGTACTTACATTTCTGTTACTGGCAATTGAACCAGAACTGTTAAACAACTTTCTACTTCTCTTTACTTCAGCAATGTAATCACTTCTTAACTGTCCAATTTGAGCATTGTTGCTTGCAAGAATCTTATTGTTGAACTTGCGTTGATCATTGTCGTATTCCCTCAATTTGTTGTTGTAAAACTGCGACAAATACTTTTGATGAATGTTAGCGTCTCTGATGTTTGTTAAGTTTTCATTTGCAAACTTTTTAAATTGTCGTTTTGTATCCCCAGAGCTTATTGTAACAACTATTGAATCAGCATAGCACAAGTCTTTGTCCAAGTTATTTATGTAAACTTCCAAAGCTTCCCTTCCACAGTTTGATGCATGTAAAACAGCAATTCTTTTTTCGAACTCTTTGGTTGCGAGGTAGGATTTTCGAAACTGCGAAGAACGAATTGATTTTATGGCGGTTGGATTGATGCCGCAATTATAAACTACAGTTTCTGAACCCGAAGCTCTATCGTATCTAAGACTATCCGTAGATACGGACACAACATAATTAGTGTCTACAGAATCCTTATTTTTACTACTTTCTCCCCAATTTTTAACAATGCTAGCTACCTTCTGAAATGTATTTCCATCCGTACCAAAAATCGAGGGTGTAGTATTTCTAGACAAATTATAATATATCTTATCAACCGTGCTTGAACTATACTCCTTGTACTTCCTAAAAGGCAATTCCGTTTCCACAGCATCATCAAAGCCTTCAGGTAAAAAATCTAACAAATCAAAGTCAACATTCACCAAGTACTTTTTCAAAGGTTTAGGATTCTCCCAATCTACTTTTCCATCTTTAACCTTTCCCTTAAAAGCCATCATTCCCGCTACCTTATCTTCTGTAGGCACTTCAATGTACAATGGCCTTTTTGGATTAACATTCACTTTTTTACCGTTCGATAAAAATTCAAAATGCAGCATCCCTCCTGTTTGAAGCGCCTTGCCGTTGGCAGTAGTGGTCAAGTTATAAAGCACCATGTCATCCAATTCAACAGCTTCTAACACCTTAACTTCTACTTCATTTTTTATGGTAGCCCCATTGTCATCAATGAATGCATTTTCAGGCACCACAATGACAGTTCCATCTTTTGCGTCAATTAACCCACCAATTGAAGGATCGATTTTATAAGTTTGGACGTCAGGCTGTACCCACATTTTCAAACCATTAAAGTCAATTAATCCATCATCAGATTTTTTAAATTTATTTCCGGCAGGTTGATTTAAAGGAATTAGTGTTGACTCGCTTGAACTAGCCATGACCTCCTCCAGGTTTTTATCCTCTTCGCTTACTACTAAGTAGTCCTCATCCACTACACTAACTTGATTAATCTCCTCCAATTCAACCTTGCCACTCACAGGTTCAATTTGCTCAGTGCTCAAACTACTTTGATCCCCTACACTAATTCCAGCATTCATAAAGTAAAACACGGATCCTGCTGTAGCAATCGCTACCGCCCCTCCAATTATCCAATTTTTCAAAACTTTTTTAAATGCCACAGTTTTACCCGCTGCTGCCATTTCCTTTCTTAAAGCTGCCCGTGCAATTGCTTTTTGTAAATTTTGTTGTGTAGTTAACTGACTATTAAAATCGTCGTCCGTCAAAAGCTTCGTCTCTACTTCCGCAAGTTCTTTACCCAAAAGCTCTCCTGCAATGTAAGCCTCTATTAACGCTATGTTTTCTAATTCGTTTCTCATGATTGATAGATTTTAGATTGAATACTTTCCGCAAGTACTACTGCTTTTTCAATGCACTTGTACTTTTGCGTTTTTGCTGAGTTTACACTGGTAAAGCCAAGTAAGTCAGCAATTGTTTGCATTGATTCCTTTTTAAAGTAGAACAACTCAAATATCTCTTGGCATCGCTGTGACACTTGAGAAATTACAGTTTCTAACTGCTTTAATTGTTCTTCTTTGTGGGAATCATAATCTAAGTCCTCATCAATTAGGATAAGGGTATCAGTCCATTCTAGTTCATATTTTCGTTTGGTTTTTTTAAGCTCGTTCATCCAAAGGAACCTTGTGATTCCGTACAAGTAGGTGGATAATTTTGACGTCAATTCAAATTTGGGATCGCTTACTTTTTCAATCAGCAATATCAGCGCGTCGGTAAAAATTTCCTCGGCTTCCTGCTTTGTTCCACCCGACCGGCATATGTTCGCCTCAATTTTAGGCAACTCCCTGTACAAATATTGCAAAGCCTTGTTCCGCTGACCAGACCTTAAATTTTGTATGATTACTTTGTCTTTCATAAAGTACTTTTCTTCTTTATGTAATGGAATTTAAAAAGGTAACCTTTTATTTCAAAAAAGTTACCTTTTTGTCAACCCAACTCAATTTAATACTACTCGAACATTAATTTAATCCTAAATACTCACTTAAGTCGGCGGAGCTTTTAATCTCATTTGTGACGTTCTTCATTTTGAAACTATACGTCCCACTCTTACCTATTTTCATTTTTTGGAACTCACCCTTTTCTAACAAATACATTTCGTTGTTTGCTGTAAACAAGAGTAAAACATTATTTGCTTTGGCGTTACAGACAAACTTTCTAGGATCATAACTGAATGCACCATTAAACTTTAAGTCAATCATGGACAACACTTTACCTCCTCTGATTTCTCGTCCATTTTCATCAACATACTTAGCCGCAATGTTCACCTGATTTTTTATCCTATAAGCCTGATCGCAATTGTACACTCCAAAATTTTTGGTATTCAGCCCAGCTACAATATCCGGATAAGTATGCCCTGCATTCGCTCCTGCTGCAAGAAGTGTAGCATTCCTTCTATTTCCATTGTCAGGAATAGCAATACCGTCAGCTTCACGTACTACAAAGTCAACTGCAATCTCAAACTGTAATTCTCCACCCTTCCCAAAAGCAACATCGTCAACTAGTTTTAGCATGTTCTGTGAAGTTTTTTTACGTGACACTGGAGGTAGTTCATTTATTTCAGACACAAGTTCCCAATTACTTGAGTCTGCCTTTAAACTGTAAAAATCAATGTCTTTATTCTGCTTTGCTAAAGCATAATCAAACTTCATTTCCTTACTCTTAGCCACATGAATTTCCTTCCCTTCGCTCTTCCCAGTAATGGAAAACATTCCTGAGCTGTTAAAAGCGTACTCCACTCCTTTTTTGCTGTACATCATAGGAATCCCTGAAAAAGCAATTTCTGCAGAGTTAGTATACTCGGTATACACAAGTTCTACTTCCGATTTTACTGTATTTCCTTTGTCGTCTACAAAAGCATTTTTAGGAATGTGCAGTACTGTTCCTTTTTTTCCAATGCGCACCGAATTATGAACCCGAGGGTCAATTGAATACAGTTCGGGTTCAACTAAAAACGATTCAGGTACATCGTACTTGTTACTAGTTGGTGTTCCTTTTTGTATCAATACAGCGTGTTCGTCTAAATTATCATTTGATTTTAATGTAATTGCTAAACCATGAAATAGCTTTTTAGCTTCCAACTCTCCCTTAAAATCTGTTTGTCTTATTGTATTGTACATGATTGCTTTGTTAAAACCCCTCGTCCTCATGTCGTTATTCAGTTGTTTAAACCTGTTCGAATTCAAGCTTTCCAAATTAATCCCTCTTGGGTAGTCAGTACAAACTACCTCTATTTTCAGAATGTCATCAGGATTAATTTTTTTGAGCTGTTCATTGTCTAGCACATTAAATTTTCCAAAATCCATTTCAATTAACTGCACATTTGAAGCAACATCACGGATTGGGTAAACACCTACATTAATTTCCTTTTGCGAATATGAGCTTGTACCTATCAGTAACACACTCATTAATAAAATCATTTTTTTCATCTTTTTGGTTTTAGTTTAATACTCTTTGTGAGTTAATGTCAAGTAATTGAAAAAGTAACCATTCCGAGTTTTTTAAAATTAAATTCACTTTTCATTTTGAAATATGACAATTATATCTTTACTTTGTAATTCAAAGCACTTTTTATCATGACAGAAACGGCACAACATTTAGACAGCTTAAAAGAAATTAAATCAATGATGGAAAAATCTTCCAGGTTTGTATCATTGAGCGGTTTAAGTGGTATATCAGCTGGAATCTGTGCCTTAATAGGAGCTGCTTTAGCACATGTTAAAATCAAAGAGTTTTACAGTTCATGGAATTCAAGGGTACAGCAATACTCTAGTATAGAGCAAAGCGGAGACGCTGGTTTAATTCAATTGAATACCGCCAATGACCTCACCATTGAATTGGTTGCAATTGCAATAGTTACCTTGGCAGCCGCAATCATCCTAAGTACACTATTCACTGCCAGAACTGCCAGAAAAAGAGGACACTCCTTATGGAACAACACCAGCAGACGTTTAATTTTAAACATGGGATTGCCACTTGTTGCTGGAGGTTTATATTGTTTAATATTACTCAAGCACAATTTGTTCGGACTCCTAGCTCCTACTACTTTGATATTTTTTGGAATGGCGCTAATTAACGCAAGTAAGTTCACTTTACCTGAAATTAAATATGTTGGTGTAGTAAACATCATCTTAGGTTTAATAAACGGTTTATTCATTGGTTACGGCTTAGTATTTTGGGCTTTAGGATTTGGAGTGGTGAACATCGTTTACGGAATATACATGTACATCAAATACGAAAGAACTGTATAATGGGAATTATTTCAGGATTAAATAAAGCTTTTGAGAATCGGATCAGGTTGGGCGTAATGTCTATTCTGATGGTGAATCTTGATGTCGATTTCAACACCTTGAAAGAGATGCTTGAAGCTTCCGATGGTAACATTGCAAGTCA
>JBLIBC010000074.1:0-10613 GCA_047632015.1 Glaciecola sp. | reverse complement strand
GCAGTTACCGTAATGTCCGGAATATTCACCGTAGGAGAGGATAACAAAGTCCCGAGCAAAGGGAAAATTATCGTTAAAGATTCTAAGACAGGAGTAGTAGTGGGTCTTTATCGGCCAAATAAAAGAACAGGTAAATTCTTGTTTATATTAGTTGCAGGAAAAACTTATGAGATCAGATTTGAAGTGGAAGACAAGCTGTTTAAATCCATGGACCTTGTAGTTCCAGCAAGCACTATATACAAAAAAACTTACAAGAACATTAATCTGGGCGTCATTTAGACATCAAAAAAGTAGGAATTTTTTCGCATAAAATCCAGCAGCCGGTTCTGCCGCATTAAGCCAACTGATTTTTAAATTCTCTAGTTTTGACTACCACTACTTCCAAAAACAATCTATTTGATTAGCCCACCTAACCTGCCCCATATGTTAAGGATTTCGTAGTTTAGGGATTATTAATGCAAGGGAATCATAACTTCGTCATCTTAAACAATACTTTTTCATGGAACAATTTTTTGACTTTGCACAAATATTAGCTGGAGTACTATTTATTTTAATTGGCTTTAAAATTATTAATCCTTTTAGGGGTAAACAAGAATCTGCCGAAGGGAAAGAATGGAATGCTAAATATGAGAAGAAAATGAAAAGAATGAAAATTATTGGAATTTTATTGTTGATGTTTTCAGGGGTCCAATTTTTAATGGACGGTATTACAAATGAAAGTATTTGGACTCAATCTTATAAAGACAGCATGACCCAAGCTTGTTTTGAAAGTGCAATACAAAATGTTTCTGACACTTTAAGGGTTGATAAATATTGTAATTGTGTTACTGAGCAGGTAGCAACAATTTATACTAAATCAAGTTTTGATTCGATTCAAAAGATGTCCAATGAAGAGCAACTAAAGGTGTATCAACCTATCATAGAAATGTGCAAATAAAAATTGTTTAGTCGTATTAATTCTATCCCAGATTTTAAACAAGCACTGCCAAGCAATCTATTTGATTGTGCCGTCTATCAGCCTGATGTGTTAAGGATTGAGTATGTTTGGGGTAAACTATGGAGAGTGTTGGTTTGTTTACGTATCGAGGATTCCTTGTATTGATGAGATGCAATAAGGAAACGTTAGAAGTTCGAAAGCTAAATATATCAACGACCTTTAAATTAGCATTGGCAGACCAAATACCATTTGTTTATTCAAGCCCCTTACTGAGAACGTCCTTAATGACTCCTCCGATAAGTATTTAACTGATAAATTTATAGGAAGTTTAATAGGCGGAGACCTTACAGCTCCATACTCTATGGACTGGACATCGCTTCAAGGAAGTTTTGCGGTAATTGCTATTGCGACGGACAATGATGGAGGAGTAACAACTTCGACTACTTCTAATATTACAGTGAGTGATCCTGCCGTTAACCAATTGCCAACAGTTACTTTGACGAACCCAACAGAAGGTCAAGTAATTACAAGAGCTACTACCATTGCTCTTTCTGCTAGCGCAACTGATGTCGACGGAACGATTGATTATGTAGAGTTTTTTATTGATGGTGTGTTAATTGGTGGCGATATCACCGCCCCGTATTCTGTGAATTACACTATGTCTTATGTCGGTAGCTATGCAGTTTTTGCTATCGCAACTGACAATGAGGGTGGAGTGACAACGTCAACTTACGTGAACATCACCGTGACGGAACCTAGCACTTGTACCACTCCTGGATGGGAGGCTACAACAGCCTATTCAGGTGGAGCTCAAGTTTCCTATGGAGGAACTGTATATGAGGCTAAATGGTGGACGTTGAATAGCCAACCTGATTTATTTTCAGGACCGTATGACCAATGGAAAATAATTGGTGCTTGTGGTGCTCCTGAAGCTGGACAAGCAGCAGAAAAAGTTCAAAGTGTGGAGGGAATTATAGAAGTTTCAACTACAGTTTTCCCTAACCCAAGCACAGGAATTGTTACGATTAGTGCTGTATTTAATCAAGTAGCGGATGTGGTAGTGAATGTACTTGACCTAAAGGGATCAATAGTTTCTACATTGAGTATTACTCAAACAAATGGGATCAGCCAGACTTTAGATTTACGTGATTTAACAAACGGAATTTATTTCGTCAACACTTTGGTTAATGGAAATACGTCCGTTCAAAAAGTGGTGATTAACCATTAGGGTATATTTCAAAACTTAAAATTTAAAAGGCGTCCATGAGTTTTCATGTGACGCCTTTTTTATGCCGTTGATTATTTTCTGTATTTTACATTAAATTCCCTACACATCTATTTCCCGCACATGAAAAAATACATTCAGTTTCCGTTGGTTTTAATCCTGTTGATGTCATTATTTTTAACTTCTTGTGATGAGACTGAGGAGGTTCAAAAAATTGATCCAGGATTTAGTGAATACATCGTTGGATTTACTTCTGGCATTATTTCAAAAAATGCTTCTTTTAGAATTGATTTAGCTGTCCAAAGCAAAATGTATACAGAGCAAGGTCAGGAAATAGCTGAGGACTTGTTTGATTTTTCTCCTTCAGTTAGCGGTACTGCGTATTGGGTTGATGCTAACACCATCGAGTTCAAACCAACGGAAATGCTTAGTTCTGGAACTGCTTACACCATTGAATTTGAATTGGGAAAAGTCTTGGACGTAGCTCCAAAATTTGAGGAATTTGAATATCAAATACATACCATCAAGCAAAATTTTGATGTGAAAGTGAATGGGATTAACACTTATGACATGACGGATTTAGTCTGGAATCAAGTAGAGGGAGAAATGCTTTTTGCTGATGTGATGAAAGATGATGAGGTCGAGAAAATGTTGGAGGCACAGTTGGACAACAACTCTTTAAACTTTACATGGCAACATAACGTGGAAGGAACTTTACATAAATTTACTGTGGACAGTGTGAAAAGAACGGAAGATGAACAAGAATTAACAGTTGAATGGGACGGAGATCAATTTGATTTAGACAGTAAAGGTGAAATTATTTACACCATACCCTCCCTTTCCGATTTCAAAGTAATGAATGTTCAAGTGTTCAGGTCACCAGAGCAATACATGTTAATTAACTTTTCAGATCCGTTGCTTAAAAACCAGAAATTGGATGGATTAATTCACTTGGATAATAATTCAAAATTGAAATTTACAATCGAAGGAAACAAGGTTAAAGTCTATCCAAAATCAAGGTTGTCGGGGACCAAAACATTAGTGTTTGAACGAGGAATTAAAAATGTATTAGGATATAAGTTAAAGGAAAAACTAGATTACACCCTTGCTTTTGAGGATTACAAACCAGCCATCGAACTGGAAGGAAAAGGGACAATATTGCCTAGTACAGATGGATTAATTTTTCCATTTAAAGCAGTTAACTTAACAGCGGTCGATGTTAAAATCATCAAGATTTTCGAGAACAACGTGAAGCAGTTTTTACAAGTTAACAGCATCAGCGAAAGTTGGCAAATGAGGAGGGTTGGGCGTCCAGTTTTTAGTAAAAAAGTGAACTTGGTTGCTGATCATGTCGTAGATAAGGGAATTTGGAACAATTACTTTTTAGACCTTTCAGAATTCATTGAAGCGGAACCAGGAGCAATTTACAGAGTAGAACTGAACTTTAAAAGATCCTATTCGCTTTATCCTTGTGAGGCTTCAGAAGAGGTTGAAGACCAATCAGAGTCCACCAATTGGGATGAGGCTGAGGAAGAGGTTGAGTTTTCTTATTGGGATTATACCGAAAGTTATAATTACGATTGGGAATGGGAAGACCGCGATGATCCTTGTTCAAAATCGTACTATAATTACAGGTCTACTAGGCCATTGGCAAGAAACATCTTAGCCTCCAATTTAGGTGTGATTGCAAAGATGGGTAACAACAAAAAACTCGTGGTTGCTGTGACAGACATCAGAACCACCAAACCTTTGTCAAACGTGACAGTGGAATTATATAATTATCAAAATCAGCTCATATCATCCAAAAAAACGGATGGAGATGGGATGTTGGAAGTAGAATTAAAAAACAAGCCACATTTATTAGTAGCAAAAAAAGGGAAGGAACGAGGGTACTTAAAGTTGGACGACGGAAGTGCATTGAGCACTAGTAAATTTGATGTGCGAGGGAAAAAAGTACAAAAAGGAATTAAAGGTTTTATATACGGAGAAAGAGGTGTTTGGCGTCCTGGAGATTCTTTGTTTTTGAGTTTTATATTGGAGGATAAAGAAGGTTTGTTGCCTAAAAAACATCCTGTGAAGCTAGAATTAGTAAATCCGCTTGGGCAAACTACACACAAGGTGACAACAACTAATGGAGTAGACGGTTTTTATCAATTTACCTTAACCACTGCCGACGATGCACCCACAGGAAGTTGGCTGGCAAAAGTTAAAGTGGGTGGTGTTAAGTTTGAAAAATTCATCAGAATCGAGGCGATTAAACCCAACAGGTTAAAAGTAAAATTAGATTTTAACACTGAAATTATATCAGCTCAAAATCCTGATATGAAGGGGAGTTTGGAAGTTAAATGGCTACATGGAGCTGTGGCTAAAAACCTGAAGACAAAAGTAGCTATTAAGCTTACTCACAGCAGGACTACTTTTAAAAAGTACGAGGACTACACGTTCACTGATCCTGGAAAATCGTTTGGAACAGTAGAACAGGATTTGTTTGAAGGGAAATTGGATGGTCAAGGAAAGGCCGTATTTTATGACAAAGTTAAAGTAAACAGCAGTGCTCCAGGAATGTTAAGAGCCACATTTGTGACACGTGTTTTTGAGGAAGGAGGTGATTTTAGCATTGATAAGTTTTCAATTCCGTACTCGCCCTATAAATCTTATGTTGGGGTTAGCTTGCCACAAGGAGATCAACGTGGGATGTTGCTCACTGACACAACACATGTTGGTGAAATTGCCACATTAGACTATTTAGGTAACCCTGTGAGCGTTTCAAATGTGGAAGTTAACATTTACAAAGTGAGGTGGAGATGGTGGTGGGAATCGTCGTCGGAAGACGTTGGTTCGTACTTAAACACGAGACATGCTGAAAAAATTAAAACTATTCGCACCTCATCAGAAAATGGCAAAGGCTCCTTTAAATTCAAAGTGGATTATCCAGAATGGGGAAGATATTATGTGCAGGTAAAAAACAAAGACAGCGGACATATCACTGGAAAGTTCATTTACATGGATTGGCCTGGTTGGGCTGGTAGAGGGGAAAGAGAAAACCCGGGAGGAGTAAGTTTACTTTCGTTTTCAAGCGATAAGGCAAATTATAAAGTAGGAGAAAAGGCCATGATTTCTATTCCATCAAGTGGGAAAGGAAGGGCTTTGCTAACGGTCGAGTCAGGATCAAAAGTGTTACAAGCTAAATGGATTGAAGTGGAAAATAATGAGATTTTGCATAGCATTACAGTGACCCCAGAAATGGCGCCAAACGTGTATGTTCATGTGACAATGCTTCAACCTCACAAACATGACAACAGCTTGCCGATTAGGATGTACGGTGTCATACCGCTCATGGTGGAGGATCCTGGAACCATATTAAAACCTCAAATCGAGATGCCTGAGGAATTAGCTCCTTTGAGCAGGGTAAAAGTGAAGGTGTCCGAAAAGGATGGTAAAGCCATGACTTATACCGTGGCAATTGTTGATGAAGGCTTGCTTGATTTAACAAGGTTTAAAACTCCAAATCCCCATCCTGTATTCTATGCACGGGAAGCTCTAGGTGTTAAAACTTGGGATTTTTACGATTATGTAATTGGTGCTTACGGTGGAAAATTGGAAGGAATTTTAAGTGTTGGTGGTGATGAAGGAATGAATGGAAAGGCTAAGAATAAAGTAAAAAGGTTCAAGCCAATGGTTCGTTTTATTGGCCCATTTGAGTTGGGCAAGGGCGACAATAATGAGCACATTATTGCCATTCCAAATTACATTGGAGCGGTGAGAACAATGGTAATAGCAGGTAAAGAAGGCGCTTATGGCCGAACCGAAAAATCAACTCCTGTTAAAAAACCATTAATGGTGTTGGCAAGTTTACCACGTGTACTTGGCCCAAAAGAATTAGTGAAACTACCAGTGACCATTTTTGCGATGGATGAAAAAATCAAAGACGTAAAAGTGAAAGTGGTGACCAACGAGTTGTTTGGTAACAAAAAGGTTCAAACTCAAACCATTCATTTTGATGAAATGGGGGAGGGAATGGTGAATTTTGATTTACAAGTTGGCACAAAAGCTGGAGCTGGAAAAGTTCAAATTTTCGTGGAGTGTGGCAAAGAAAAAGCAAGTACTGAAGTAGACATCAGTGTGCGACATGCAAACCCTCGTCAAACCAAAGCGTTTACTAAAACGTTAAAAAAGGGTGTGAAAGATTCTATTTCCTTTGAGGTGCTTGGGTTAAAGGGAACCAATAAATTAACCCTGGAAATTTCTAGTATACCTTCAATTAATTTAAATAAGAGACTTGAATACTTGCTTGGTTATCCTCATGGGTGTGTTGAACAAACTACTTCTAAAACTTTTCCTCAGTTGTTCATTGGAGATGTAATGGAGTTGAACGAACAACAAAAGGAAAGAGCGAAGCAAAATATATTGACTGCCATTAATAAATTGCGGAATTTTCAAGTAAGCTCTGGAGGTTTTGCTTACTGGTCAGGTTCCAGTCACATCAGTGATTACGCCACAAGTTATGTAGGTCACTTTTTACTAGAAGCGGAGAAAAAAGGGTACACCGTTCCTGCAAGCATGAAAAATTCATGGGTGGGTTATCAGCAGACAGTTGCAAGGAATTATTCGTCTTTTAATTCCAATTCATACCCAAGCGTTTATGGTTCTTATTTTAGGTATTCACGTCCAAGTTATGATTTTGCGCAAGCTTATCGATTGTTCACTTTGGCACTTGCTGGCAAAGCTGAAATTGGAGCAATGAACCGTTTGAAAGAGGACAATAAGTTGAATTATGTTGGTATGCATCGTTTGGCTGCTTCGTATTACTTAATGGGTGAAAAGGCGGTGGCTTCTTCCATTTTAAAGGATTTGAAAGTGGACGCAACTACAAGAAGGTATTATGGTTATTCTTATGGTTCATCAGCAAGGGATCAGGCTATATTATTAGAATGTTACACCATCATGAAAGACGATGTCAAAGCACGTAGAGCACTCAAAAAAGTGGCTAAGCCTTTAGGTAAAAACAGGTACATGAACACACAAGCGGTGGCGTACAGTTTGATGTCTATTTCTAAATACGTTGGTGGATCAGGTGTTGCTAAAGAATTAAAATTCAGTACGTTAATTAACGGTAAAAAGAAGAATCACATTGTAAATTCAACTGTAGGACAACTTGACGTGCCATTGTCAGCTATGAAAGATGGAAAAATTGAAGTGCACAATACTGGAAGCGGGATGTTATTTGCAACAGTAATTAGTTCTGGAATACCTGGTCCTGGTGACGAAAAAACCATCAGCAGTAACATGGTTGTATCCGTTAAATACATGGACATGAAAGGACAGTACATTAATGTGACTAAATTGGATCAAGGAACTGATTTTGTGGCAGAAGTGACAGTTAAAAACGAAGACCTAAGTAACCCTATAGACAATGTTGCCTTGACTCACGTTTTCCCTTCAGGATGGGAAATATTTAACCAAAGGTTGTTTGGAGATGGAGATGGTAACGACGAAAATACAAGTTCTTTTGATTATCAAGACATACGTGATGACAGGGTGCTTACTTATTTTGGTTTAAGCGATTACAGAAGGAACAGTAAATACAGCAGTAAAACGTTTAAAGTGATATTAAACGCGAGTTACTTAGGTAAATATTATTTGCCTTCAGTTAATGTAGGGTCAATGTACGATGACGATTACAAAGCTTCCGAGCCAGGTAAGTGGGTCGAGGTTGTTAAGCCAGGAAATTAAATTGCTTTTAAGTTTTGAATAAGAAACAAGGAAAATTAATTAAGCAAGCACTGCTGTTTTGTGTGTGCTTGTTTACATTGTCCTTCATTTTACCTGTACCTCATTTTACCACTCATTATTCTAAAGTAATTACTGCTAAAGACGGGGAGCTTTTAGGTGCAAGGATAGCCAAAGATGGGCAATGGCGGTTTCCGATTTCTGATCCTGAAAAAGTAAGTTTTTCAAAGTTCAACACATGCATATTGCAATTTGAAGACAAACACTTTTATAAGCATCCTGGAATTAATCCGGTGTCGTTGTTTTCGGCCTTCAAGGATAATTTAACCAATAAAAAAAGACGAGGAGGAAGTACGATAACCATGCAAGTGGCAAGGATGATGGGCGGTCCAAGCGTCAGAACATACGTAAATAAGTGCTGGGAAATGCTACTGGCTCTGCATCTTGAAGTTAATTTGTCCAAGAATGAAATTTTGAATTTGTATTTGTCTCACGCCCCTTTTGGCGGAAATGTAGTGGGTCTTGAAGCCGCTTCGTGGCGTTATTTCGGGCGGTCTCCACAAAATTTATCATGGTCCGAAAACGCTTTATTAGCGGTATTACCAAATTCACCTGGGTTGCTGTATCCTGGGAAAGGGCAAGTGCTTTTAGCTGAAAAACGTAATCGTTTGTTGGATAAACTCGAAAAAGCAGGTATCATCGACAAAGAAACTTGCAAGTTGTCTAAGCTTGAATCTGTTCCAGGCAAACCTTTGAAATTACCTCAGAATGCTCAACACGTATTAAGTTTTGCCACAGTAAATGGAAGTAATCGTGTTCAAAGCACGTTGGATTTTCAACTTCAAAATGAAGCTCAAAAGGTAGTGAATAGGCATGCAGAAGAGTTAAGATCTAACCAAGTACACAACGCGTCTGCTATCATCGTGGAGGTTGCTACAGGTAATATATTGGTGTACATTGGAAATGTAAACACTTCAATGGCTCATGCCAACAAGGTGGATGTGGTAAAGGCCAAACGGAGTACAGGAAGTATACTTAAACCCTTTTTGTACGCCTGTGCTTTGGATGATGGTCAAATAGTTCCCGAGATGATGTTAACCGATATCCCAACATACTATGCTGGGTACTCTCCTAAAAATTATTACCAATCTTTTGACGGTGTTGTTAAAGCAAACGAAGCATTGTACAGGTCCCTAAATGTCCCATTTGTAAGGATGCTGCAGCAGTACGGAATAGACAGGTTTTATGAAAAGCTGGGGAAATTAAACATGAAAAGTTTAA
The DNA here is from genome assembly GCA_047632015.1 of Glaciecola sp. Taxonomy (GTDB): domain Bacteria; phylum Bacteroidota; class Bacteroidia; order Flavobacteriales_C; genus JBLIAZ01. The sequence continues at coordinate 1,440 of JBLIBC010000074.1, read as the reverse complement.
ATTTTCCGTCGGATCATTATGGCTTGTCATTGATACTGGGAGGAGCAGAGGTAAGCTTATTGGAATTGGTTGGGATGTATTCGGGGATGGCTCGAGAATTGAAAAATTTTGGAGAAGAATCTTCAGGAAAGGATAACTATTTTTTTCCGCATGTAGTGAGCAATGTCCAAAATACAAGTACAACAGGACGAACTCCCGTTTTATCAGCTGCGGCAATTCACCACACTTTTGAAGCGCTAACAAAAGTAAAACGTCCAGCAAGTGAAAATGGTTGGAAGCACTTTTCCACTTCAAGAAAGGTAGCGTGGAAAACGGGGACAAGCTTCGGAAACAAAGATGCTTGGGCAGTTGGCGTAACTCCTGAGTACGTAGTTGGCGTTTGGGCTGGAAATGCAGACGGGGAAGGGAGAACAGGGTTAACAGGAGTAAGTTCAGCAGCCCCCATTATGTTTGAATTATTTAATTTATTACCCAGTAGTACTTGGTTTGATACGCCTCATGACGAATTAAAAGAGGTGAACGTTTGTGCTACAAGTGGTTATTTAGCCGGAGAATACTGCCTTAAGCAAGACAGTGCTGTCTTAATTGATGCCGGAAATTCACATTTACTGTGTCCATTTCACCAGTTGGTGCATTTGAGTACTGACGGTAAATACCAAGTAAATCAAGAGTGTGTAAATAGCGAAAATATATCACATGAACCGTGGTTTGTTTTACCTCCTGTACAAGAATGGTATTTTAAAAAAACAGCACCGCTGTATGCTGAACTGCCTCCTTTTCATCCTTCGTGTAAACAGGAGGAAATACATTCCATGATTTTTGCTTACCCGGTAAACAGTGGTCGAGTTTACATACCAAAAGAATTGAATGGTAACCGAGGTAAAGTAGTTTTTGAAATTGTACACCGAAACCCCAATATTCAAGTTTATTGGCACTTGGACGGAAAGTATCTTGGGTTTACCGAAGATGAGCACAAAATGCCAGTTGATACCGAAAAAGGAAGGCATAAAATGGTAGTTGTTGATAAGAATGGAGTGGAACTCAGCAAAGTTTTTGAGGTACTAAACTAAAGTCCAATAAATAAAAAATCCTTAAGGTTGCTGATAGATTTTTTTTTTCAAATTAAAAGATACTAAGGTGCAATTCCTTACTGCGGACGCTGGTATTTGCAGCATTTATGTAAGCCATCATATACCGCATCTTCTGCCCGGGTGTCTTCCATGTCGTAACCTACTCCTGCTATTTTCGATTTGATGTCAGTAAGAGATATTATAGTAGAATCAAACGTCACTGATATTTGTTTGCTTTTTTTGTCCCAATCTCCCAAGGTGATTCCGCTGACTTCTTTCAGGGAATTCTCAATGGTTTCCTCGCACATCATGCAGTTACCGTAAACATGAAAATTTTCTGTTAGTTCATTCGGGTTCCCGCAACTTGTTA
>JBLIBC010000073.1:0-10704 GCA_047632015.1 Glaciecola sp. | reverse complement strand
GGCTTCTTTAACTCATCTACCAGTGATTGGAGTTCCTGTTAAGTCCAGTAATTCCATTGATGGTTGGGATTCCGTTTTGTCAATTTTACAAATGCCTGGTGGTGTTCCAGTTGCAACTGTTGCTTTAAATGGAGCAAAAAATGCCGGCTTGTTAGCAGCTCAAATTGTGGGAACTTCAGATTCTAAATTAAGCCAAAGATTAATTGATTATAAAGAAGGCTTGAAATCTAGCGTATTAGAAAGTAAAAAAATCGTGGAATCTAGTTCCTTTAAAATGAACGTTAGCAATGGATGAGATATTAAAAAATATTGACATTGATAAATTAAGTTCAATACTATTAGAATTAGTAATTACCTACGGGCAAAAAATAGTTGGTGCAGTCCTAGTGCTAATTGTAGGTCTTTGGGTAATAAAAATGATAGCTAAAGGAATAGGTGCTATCATGGACACAAAGAATGTTGACCCTTCCTTAACATCCTTTGTTAAAAGCTTTTTAAACATGGCATTAAAAGCCATGTTGTTCATTTCTGTACTTACCACAATGGGGGTCGAAATGACTTCGTTTGTTGCCTTAATTGGTGCAGCAGGATTAGCTATTGGTATGGCGTTATCAGGAACTTTACAAAACTTCGCTGGAGGTGTAATGATTTTGCTTTTTAAACCCTTTAAAGTGGGTGATGTGATTGAAGCTCAAGGATATAAAGGGTCTGTTTATGAAATTAAAATTTTTAATACAATTTTAAAAACGCCTGATAACCAAATTATCATATTGCCTAATGGAGGTTTGTCTACTAGCGCAATGATTAACATTACCCAGGAAACTACACGAAGAGTGGAATGGACATATGGTATTGCGTATGGTGAAAGTTTTGACACTGCCAAAGAAACTTTATTAGGCTTAATTAAAGCTGATGAGAGAATATTAACTGATCCGGAACCAGCAGTAGTATTAAGTGCATTAGGTGATAGTGCTATAAACATAACAGTTCGCGTTTGGGTAGCTAAGGAAAATTACGGAGGAGTATTATTTGACATGAACGAAAAAGTATATGTTGAACTCCCAAAAGCTGGATTGAGCTTTCCGTATCCTCAAATGGATGTTCACGTGCAAAAACAATAGATTGTCATAATGTCCATTACACTTATCATTATAATCCTTACTGCCTTTATTACTTTTTCGGCATTTAAAGATACAAACTTACGAAGTAAACTTATTTTTCATCCATACACAGTGTATGCTCAAAAAGAATGGTTCAGATTAATAAGTCATGGTTTTATTCATGCTGATAATGCTCACGCTTTTTTTAACTTGTTTGCCTTGTGGATGTTCGGGACAAGGGTGGAGGAATATTATGGTAATTACTTTGGGAGTAAGGCGACATTGTATTTTATCTTATTATACGTAGGAGGTATAATTGCAGCCTCTCTTGTAAGCTTAGAAAAGCATAAGAATAATCCTTCTTATAGTGCATTAGGTGCTTCAGGTGCAGTTTCTGCGGTTGTTTTTTCCGCCATTGTGATGGAGCCAAAAATGCAAATGGGACTCATGTTTTTTCCAGTCATGATAGACGGTTGGATATTTGGTATCTTATATTTAGGATACTCCACATACATGTCAAAAAAAGCGACTGACAACATAGGACACGATGCACATCTTTGGGGAGCTGTATTTGGGTTTTTAATCACCATTATATTTCGCCCTGAATTTTTATCAGAGTTTTTAGATCAAATAAAAATATTTTAATGAATAAAGCAGTTTTCCTTGACAGGGATGGAGTAATTAACCACGACCCTGATGAATACACCTACAAACTGGAAGAAACCCACATTCTGGATGGTATCATACCGTTCGCGAAAAAACTAAAAGAAAAAGGTTATTTAATCATTGTAATTACTAACCAAGGAGGAATTGACAAACAAGTATATGGATTCGATGCAGTAGAAGCAATCCATGAATTTATCCACGAAGAATTTTCAAAAGAGGGAATAGAAATTACAGACTATTATTATTGTCCCCATCACAGTAACTTACAAAAATGCATGTGCCGAAAACCTGATTCATTAATGATTGAACGCGCCATGTACAAATACAACATCGATCCAAAACAATCTTATTTTATTGGCGACAAATGGCGTGACGTAGAATGCGGTGAAAAAGCAGGAGTCAAAGGAATTAAAATTGACGTGAACATCATCACAAACGAACTTATTAACCAAATAGCTTAATGAACGAATTCGACAACGTCAATGGTTTTTTAATTGAAAAAGGAGAGAAGCTTTTCAATACTGGAAACCGATCATTTAAATACGGTGACGGTATTTTTGAAACCATTAAAGTGGTGGACAACAAAATGTTATTTTGGGATGAACACTACGACAGGTTAAAACAAGGAATTAAATTGCTTAAAATTGACAAAGATCGCTTCGATAAAAAAACGTGGAAGCAGGAAATTGATCAATTAATATATAAAAATCATTATAAGTTCGCTAAGTTAAGATTAACAGTGTACCGCGAATCACCTGGTTTATATACTCCAATGGCTAACAACTTAGGTTTTGTTATTGAAGGAGTTCGATACGATTGCAAAGATTTTACTTATAATCCTGAAGGGATTTCATTGGGTGTTTATCAGGACATGGAAAAAGCTATTGACATCCTTTCAAATTGCAAAACAACATCAGCTTTAGTTTATGTCATGGCATCTATTTATAAAAAGGAACAAGGTCTTGGTGACATGGTAGTACTTAATTCATTGGGAAATGTTTGTGAAACAAGCAATGCTAATATTTTTTACATCAATGATAAAGATGTGTTTACACCCGATTTAAATCAAGGTTGCGTAGGGGGAGTATTCAGAGCTCAAGTATTAAAATACTGCAAGGAGCATCAAATTAATATCGAAGAAAAGGAAGTTACTGTGCAAGAATTACAAAATGCAGATGAAATTTTCGTTACCAATGTGATAAGTGGCGTACAAGGGGTAGCGAATTTTCAAGGAAAAAGTAAAAAACAAGATTTTATTAAACAATTCCAAAGTTTTTTTAATGAGTTATAATTCTATAATTTAGGCTAAAACCTTTGCTTTTAGGTATATAGTGATATAAAGTAAGCCGTTTGTGCATACAGGTTAGTAAATTCTAAAAATATACATGTCCAAGGAGTTTTTATAACCCTTTATTTGATATACTTTTGTCACCTATTTTTTTTAAACGATGTCAAGCGAAAACCACCCAAATGTTCAAGATAAACACGCTCTTAAAAAGCTGTATCCATATCAAGAACTTTCCTTAGATAAAATATTTTCGGCATTTGACAAAGATGGTTCTAATACCAATTTGTTATTTCAATTGCCGACGGGAGGAGGTAAAACAATTATATTTTCTCACGTCGCTGAAAAATTCGTTAAAAAGACAGGTAAAAAAGTACTTATTCTTACTCATAGAATTGAACTTTTAGTTCAAACATCGGAGTGTCTAAAAGGTATAGGGTTAGACAACGTAGTAATTAGTTCGGAGGTTAAAGACGTTCCGGAACAAGATGATTATTCTTGCTTCATTGCAATGGTTGAAACCCTAAACAACAGACTACAAGACAACGAGGATTTTATTCGTGATATTGGTCTTGTGATTGTGGATGAGGCACATAATAACTCGTTCCGAAAAATATTTCAATATTTCGATAACGTAAATATGTTAGGAGTAACGGCAACTCCGCTTAGTTCAAACAGGAATTTACCACTTAATAAGAACTACGCTAAGTTAATTGTAGGAGCTTCAATTATAGATTTAATTTCCAACACTTATTTATGTACTCCAACTACGTATAGCTACGATGTTAGTTTAGGTGGTTTAAGAGTAGGTATCAATGGTGATTTTACTGTAAGCTCTTCTGAAAAACTGTATGGTGGTTTTGACATGCAGGACAAACTTGTTGCTGCATACTTGGAACGAGGAAAGGGAACCAAAACCCTGATATTCAATCCTGGAATCCGAGTAAGTTGGATGGTATATGATACCTTCCGCGAACAAGGTATCACTAATATTAAACACCTTGATAGTACGTGTAGCGATCAAGAACGTAGGGATATACTAAGTTGGTTTCGAAACACAGACGGAGCAATTTTATCATCAGTAGGGATATTAACCACTGGATTTGATGAGCCTAGTGTAGAAACAATCATTTTGAACAGAGCTACAAGGTCATTGACATTGTACCATCAAATGATAGGTAGAGGTTCTAGGGTCACACAAAAAAAAGTTAATTTTTCCATTATCGATTTAGGAAACAACAACCACAGATTTGGTTTGTGGGAAGAGTTCATTGATTGGGCTGAAGTTTTTGTTAATCCGGACAAATACTTGGATCAAAGTTATTTTGACGAAGTCGAAAAGCAACGCGAATTAATTTACACCTTTCCAGACGAAGTAATTGACAGTTTCCCAATGGGTACTGAAAGTTTATTTCTTGATGTAACTGACGTATATGACGGATTAATGGATCGAGGTGAAAGAGGAAACTTAACTGTTGACATCGCTATTGAAAATCACGTTGAGCTGATCCAAAAAAATGCGGATACCATGGATGAAGCTATAGATCTGATTGAAATACTTCAAGATTCCATCAAAAATAGAATTAAGCTGTATACCAATTGCATCACAAAATCCACCAAAAATTACATGGCGTACCTACTTGAAACCTACAACAGAAAGTTGAAGATGGGAGTTAGGAAAGCTATTAGGGAAAAAGAGGAGGATTAATACCTAGCGCTATCTATTTCTGGATTTTAAGCCGCAATCATTAAGTTTTTATAGGCTCCGAACGGAGATTTTAATTAACCTGACAAAAAAAACTTTGTTTAAATCGGTTACTTTTTACAATTTTTCACATTAAGAAGTGTAGCAGGGCGATATTGCTTTGTTTCAACTTAACACCTTCTAGATATGAAAAATACATTCTTTATTCTACTGATAGCAATAGGATTCCACGCCACGGCGCAAAAAGCAAATAAATCATTCAATGAATCCTCTGAATGGGGATCCAACAACAAACATTCAATAAAAGTAAATGGCAATTACCTCAGTATTAAAACAAAGGTAATTTACAATGCTTTACCAGACGGGTACCACATTACATATACCTATTCTTCCATTAGCAAAACTGTCGAAAGTCTGGAAGAACTGACCCTAGACAAAAAGAAAAGACTTACAAAACAAATAAAAAAACTAAAAATGAAAGAGGATGACATGGTAATTGACGTCATTGCTTTGGATCCAGTATTCAACATGTACAAAGATACTTTAGACACACCTATACCTGTGGGTTTTAAATCCACACACAATGTTACATTTAACATTAAAGACATCGGTCAAATTGATGATTTATCAAGGGTGTGCATTACTGAAAAGATATACGACATCATAGATGTAACACCTTATATCAACAACGTAAATCACATCGAGGACAGTTTAGCTAAAAAATCCGTCGCTGTATTAAAGGATAAAAAAGAACTAGCAGAAGAAATTGGATTTGCTATATCCGATGGTAAGGTAAACTTTCAAAAGGACAAAAACACGATTTACCCCAGTGAACGTTACTTGAAATCTTACATCAAAAATTCCTCTATGTATAAGCATCACATGTCACAAAACTCTTCAGTAGCATACAATCGTAAAGTTGACATAGACAGTTATTACAATTTTGATTTGCGCGATGCTGATTTTGTGTTTAACTCCAAAGAAGTGAAACCTGTAATTCAATTCATTTACTCCATTAATTACGGTTTCTTAAAGCGTGATAGAGAAGAGGAGGCAAGAGTGAAAGAAGAGAAAGAGACTAAAGAAAGTAAGAAAAAGGAAATTTACATCCTTGATAAAAACGGGAAAATCAGGAAAGCATCTTTTTGAAGAGCATGGTTGCTTGGAATATTCAGAAGGACGTTTACTCGAGATTAAGTTTTGTTTAAAACACCTAACTGCAGCAATTAAATGTCTTTGTCCTTGATTAGAAATTGGAGGAATTAGCACGGCAAATAAAGTCAAAAATTATTTTAAAATTTTGTGAGATATTACACTCAATTAAGTCGTCTAATTCCTCTTTTTTAAGTTATTTTTGTTGCTCAAATTTCGCGCAAAATACACGATGATAAAATCAATTTCTAAGGCAATTACCAAAATATTTGGAAGTAAGTCCGATAAAGACATCAAAACAATTTTACCTTTAGTTAAAAGCATAATAGCTGAACAAGAAAAACTTAAGTCATTGTCCCATGATGAACTGAGGGCTAAAACAGTAGAATTTAAAAAATTCATCAAGGATTTTGTTTCAGATGAGGAAAACAAAATCGAAGAGCTTCAGAAAAAAGCAAACGATTCGGCCTTATTAGTAAAAGAGAAGACCGTAATTTTTAAAGAAATTGACGAAATAACAGCTTCGATTCAAGAAAAAATTGAAGAAGCTTTGAATGAAATATTACCTCAAGCATTTGCTACTATAAGGGAAACATCGAGAAGATTCAAGGACAATGATTTCATATCAGTTACTGCTAATGACAATGATCGCGAATTAGCCACACTCAAGGATTACTTGGAAATTAAAAATGACACTGCCGAATTTTCGACAACTTGGTCAGCAGGTGGAAACGACATTACTTGGGACATGGAACAATACCAAGTACAGTTAATTGGTGGTGTAGTACTGCATTCTGGTAAAATTGCTGAGATGGCAACTGGGGAAGGAAAAACATTAGTTGCAACTTTACCTGTTTACCTTAATGCGCTAGCTGGAAAAGGAGTTCACTTAATTACTGTGAATGATTATTTGGCTAAAAGGGATTGTGAATGGATGGGACCATTGTTCGAATTTCACGGATTAAGTATTGACTGTATTGACAATTACGAACCAAATTCCGACGAAAGAAGAAAAGCATACAATTCCGATATTACCTACGGAACAAATAGTGAATTTGGGTTTGATTACCTTAGGGATAACATGGCAAGTGATGTCAATTTGTTAGTGCAAAGAAAACATCATTATGCGATTGTCGATGAAGTTGATTCTGTATTGATAGATGACGCGAGAACACCTTTAATCATTAGTGGTCCTTCATCTAGAAAACAAAATTTACAATACGATGAGTTAAAGCCATTTGTTCAAGAATTGGTGCAAGCTCAAAAAACATTGGTTACTAAAACATTAGCTGAGGCTAAAAAATTATTAGCCGCAGATGACAAAGAAAACGGTGGGGTTGAGTTACTAAGAGCATTCAGAGGTTTACCAAAAAACAAACCTTTGATTAAGTTTTTAAGTGAGCAAGGCACCAAACTATTACTTCAGAAAACTGAAAACAATTACATGCAAGAGCAAGGGAAAAACATGCACATCATTGACGATGAGCTTTTCTTTGTGATTGACGAAAAAACTAATGCTATTGAGTTACGAGACAAGGGTGTTGCTTTAATTTCTAAGTCTATTTCGGACAAAGACTTTTTTGTTTTGGAAGACATCGGAGCAGTATTCGTTGCGCTTGAAAAAGAAGGGTTAGCACCTAAAGATGAGGCCACAAAAAGAAATCAAATAACGCAAGATTATTCACTAAAAGTGGAAAGGTTGCATACTATGCAGCAATTGATAAAAGCATATACATTGTTCGAAAAGGATGATGATTATGTGGTAATGGACAGTGCTGTTAAAATTGTAGATGAGCAGACAGGAAGGGTAATGGATGGCAGAAGATGGAGTGATGGATTGCATCAAGCTGTTGAAGCGAAAGAAGGAGTGAAAGTGGAAGCAATCACACAAACTTTTGCTTCAGTTACACTTCAAAATTACTTTAGGATGTACCATAAATTAAGTGGTATGACAGGTACAGCAATGACCGAGGCTGCTGAACTTTGGGATATCTACAAATTAGATGTGGTTGAAATCCCAACCAACACACCTATTGTCAGGGATGATCGTGATGATAAAGTTTATAAAACTCAGCGTGAAAAATTTAACGCTGTAATCGAAGAAATTAACGAAGTAACAAAGCTTGGAAGACCAGCTTTAGTAGGAACTACATCAGTGGAAATTTCCGAACTATTAAGTAGAGCCTTAAAAATGAGGGGGATCAAGCATAATGTATTGAACGCAAAAAGACACGAGCAGGAAGCAAACATTATTAAGCAAGCAGGTCAAAAAGCAATGGTTACTATTGCTACTAACATGGCAGGTAGGGGTACTGATATCAAGTTAAGTGGTGAAATTAAGGCTGCAGGTGGTTTAGCAATTATTGCCACAGAAAGACACGAATCAAGAAGGGTTGATAGGCAGTTAAGAGGTAGGGCAGGACGGCAAGGTGATCCAGGGTCATCACAATTTTTCGTTTCGCTTGACGATAACTTAATGCGTCTATTTGGATCCGAAAGAATTGCCAAACTAATGGATAGAATGGGCTTGGAAGAAGGAGAAGTGATTCAACATTCCATGATTTCGAAATCAATCGAAAGAGCTCAGAGAAAAGTAGAAGAGAATAACTTCGGTATGCGTAAGCGTTTGCTTGAATACGATGATGTGATGAATGCGCAAAGAGAAGGTATTTATCAAAAAAGACGAAATGCTTTGTATGGCGACAGGTTAAGTATTGATATTTCAACTACGCTACTAAGTACAATTGAAGCCGTAATATACAAGTATCACCCTAGCAAAGATTTTGATGGATTTAATGATGAAATGGTGACGGTATTTGGAATGCCTTGTCCATTGTCAGTTGATGAATTCAGTAGTTATTCAGACCAAACAGTGTATGAAACAATTACACCTTTAATCATTGAGCGGTTCAAAGAAAAAAGAACAAACCTTGCCAAAATCACTTATCCAGTTGCTAAAGATGTGTTTGAAAAACAAGGAGACCAGTATGTAAACATGGCGGTTCCAATGACTGATGGAGTTAAAGTTTTTGATTTAAGCGTTAACATCCAGAAAGCTGTTGAGTCAGAAGGTAAGGAAGTTGTTGATAGGTTTGAAAGAGCTATTACCTTGATGATAATTGATGATGAATGGAAAGAGCATTTGAGAGAAATGGATGATTTAAGAACAAATGTTCAAAATGCATCCACGGAACAAAAAGATCCATTGCAAGAATTTAAAAAACACTCTTACATCATTTTTAAAGACATGCTTGACAAAACGAACGCTGAAATAGTTTCGTTTTTAATGAAAGGTGGTGTTTATTCAAATTCAAATAATGGGTCTCGAAAAGCTGCTCCAAGAGTTGTGGCAGAACAGGTTTCACAACCAGCCGCAATTACAGGGTCAACAAACAGAGGCGAAGCCTTAGCGCAAGAAAAGAAAGCTCCTAAGAAGGCGCCAGCTGTGGCCGAAGCGAAAGTTGGACGAAATGAACCATGTCCTTGTGGAAGTGGTAAAAAGTTTAAATCTTGTCATGGAAAGAACAGCTAAAAAGCAATGAAGAAATTAGTGTCAAAATACTATTTCAACTAAAAATATCCCAATGCTTGTATAAACGCTGCAAGCTTATTACTTTTGTGACAATTATTACTTAAAGAAAACAAACAATGGCAATTATAATTACAGACGAATGCATTAACTGTGGGGCTTGTGAGCCTGAATGTCCTAACAATGCAATATATGAAGGTGGTGTTGAGTGGAGATTAGCAGACGGAACTTCACTTACCGGTGATCAAACAACACCGATGGGAAACTCGTACGATGCTGATGCAGAGCAAGAGCCCGTTGATATGGATGTGTACTACATTGTTCCTGACAAATGTACTGAATGTGTTGGTTTTCACGATGAACCTCAATGTGCTGCTGTATGTCCCGTAGATTGCTGTGTTGACGATGAAGATCACAGAGAATCTGAAGAAGCTTTAAAAGGCAAAAAGGAATTCATGCACTTATAAATTAGACACTTTGAGAATGCACAATATTTTCAAATGATGTAATTAACAAAACATATGTTATAAAAAAAGCTGATTTCGATCAGCTTTTTTTATTCATGACAGTTCCATGACAAACCCTTCGCATAAGATTAAGATTTTTGTAAATACCCAAACTGATAAGCTTTTTGAGAACATTCAAGGTCATATCTTTCACCCACAAAACTACCGATCTGGTAAACATGGGAAAGCTGCACATTGATGTCGCTAATCGGAAAACTAGGTTGTCCCAACTTTCAAGCATAGGAATTTCTGAAGTGCAATATTTGTCTACATGCAATAGAGTAGAATTAATGATTGTAGACGACATTGACCTTGATGAGTCAAGGCTTAAAATCGTATTTTCCTCTTTCAACCCATTATGGAATGACATTGAAGTTAAATGGGCAGTGGATAATTGCGCTATATACAAAGGAATAGATGCAGTTGAACATTCGTTCAAAACAGCTTCATCATTAGATTCATTAGTAATTGGTGAAAGAGAAATCATTGCTCAGGTTCGAAAATCATACGATGAATGTAAAAAGTTAGGATTAACTGGTGACTATTTACGGTTAATCATGGGTAAAACTATAGAATGTGCTAAAGAGGTTTATACTCAAACTAACATTGCCAAAAATCCAGTTTCAATCGTTTCGTTGGCTTACAGAACATTGAGAGATTTGAATTTAAAGGACGACTCTCGAGTACTAGTTGTGGGCGCAGGGGAAACCAATACTACCATGTGTAAATTTCTATATAAGCATGGATTCAAACATTTCACA